>JAGNNA010000002.1 GCA_017990895.1 Reyranella sp. | reverse complement strand
GCGACGATGAGCGTGAGCATCCTGGTGGTCGACGACGAGGCAGACGTCGCCGAGCTGTTCCGCCAGCAGTTCCGCCGGGAAGTCCGGCAGGGCTTGTACGTCATGCACTTCGCCCAATCGGGCGAGGCCGCGCTCGCAATGCTGTCGCAAGGCATCCGCCCCGAGGTGATCGTCATCCTGTCCGACATCAACATGCCGGGAATGGACGGGCTGGGGCTGCTACAGAAGGTCAAGGAGCGCACGCCCGACCTCCCGGTGATCATGGTGACGGCCTATGGCGACGACGATCGCCGACGACAGGCTCAGGAATACGGCGCGGCGGAGTTCCTGATGAAGCCAGTGGATTTCCCACATCTCAAGCGACAGCTGGCAGACTTCGCGAATAGCGCCACCTGAAAGACCAAGTCAAAGGAGTGGGCCCATTCATTGTGCATGCAAAAAGCAGAGACCGTTGGCTTTGGGATCCGCTTCCACCGCCATCCATCCTCGGTAAGGCTAGTTTGCAGAGCGGTGCTCGCCCGTCTTCGCGGGTGCGATCGGGACGACGACCGGCTTGTGGCGCTCGTTCGGGAGCACGTCTTGCTCATGGGCTCAGGAACTGACCATCCTTGATGCCGGACGGCTTCCCGACGACCAGCATGATACGCTGACCGCGTGCGGTCTGGCCTCGTGCGATGAAGCTGTCGCGCCGGTCACCCCCCCCCTTCCGCTCGTAGGTCCCATTGCCGCTGAAGGCGCCCTTGAAGCACGTCAGGGAGAACTTTCCAGTGCGCGGAGAGTCCGCGGTGAAGGTGCCGTTGCACACCTGTTCTCCGCCTTCGTTGGCGACCGTGAACGAGACAGACGAATCGCATCCCAGGACGCCATCGTAGCGGGCTACCCCCTTCAGTTGCCTGACATTGCTGACGTCGTCCCGATAGACGAGGGTGAAGGGACCAGGGCGAGTGCCGGCTGCGGGCTGAGCCATAGAGGGACGAGGCGACGGGTCAAATGCCAAACCCATGACCACGGCAACAGCCACGCCAAATGCTCTGACGCTACAGGTCACGGGCCCCGTCCAGGCAGTTTCTGATGCGCACGCTCATCGGATCGGTCCGAGTGTTTCGCACGTTCCCTACGCCAGCAACAGTTGGGTCGCATCGTCCCGCGAACGCGAAGCAAGTCGGCGCGCCACACACTTGTCTGTATGTCATCCGCGCAGGGTGATTGCGATTCGGGACGATACTGGCCGCAGCGAGGGACCGCTGCAATGTCGCGAGGGAGCAGGCGGGCTCCTGCTCTGCTATCGTCGAGATGCGGCGTGATGGTACGCCGGCCAGACCAATTCCTTGACCAGACCGGATGTCGTCAACGACCTCGCGGCGCAATGTCGGGGGAAGCGAGGAGGACAGGCATGCAACCGGGGAAGAGACTGATCGGCAAGGTGGCGCTCGTGACGGGCGGCGCGTCTGGCATCGGTGCGGCAACGGCCAGGCTGTTCGCCCTGCACGGCGCTTCCGTCGTCCTCACCGACAGCAACGCCACGCTTGGCAAGGCGATGGAAAAAGAGATCGTCGACACGGGCGGAACGGCGACCTACGCGACCCAGGACGTGCGCCACGAGGCACGGTGGGCCGAGATCGTAGCCGACACCGAGAAGGCCTACGGCCGCCTCGACATCCTGTGCAACATCGCCGGCATCTCGGGCCGTGATCCAAAGCTCAACATCCAGACCAGCCTGACGGCCGGACCGCGCCTTGCCGACCAGACGCTGGAGCAGTGGAACTGGGTCATGGAGATCAACGCCACCGGCGTCTTCCTCGGCACCAAAGCCGCGGTACCGGCCATGATGCGGGCCGGCGGCGGCTCGATCATCAACATCTCGTCGATCTGCGGCATCGTCGGTTCGCACGCCAATGCCGCCTATCACGCCTCCAAGGGCGCGGTGCGGATCTTCTCCAAGGCCGCGGCGATCCAGTACGCGCCGGACAAGATCCGCGTGAACTCGGTGCATCCGGGCTTCGTCGACACGCCGATGACCGTGCCGGGCCATTCCAATCCCGACGTTGCACGCCAGCGCCTCGAAGCGACGCCGCTCGGCCGCTTCGGGACGCCTGACGACATCGCGGCGGGCTGCCTCTACCTCGCCTCCGACGATGCCGCCTGGGTCACCGGCAGCGAGCTGGTGATCGACGGCGGCATGACCGCCAACTAGCGGATGACTGGCTCATCGGGTCGAGAACGACGACAGGGCAGGAGGCGGTTATGGATTGGGCGCGTATCCTGGCCTGCGTGACAGAGGCGATGGACCAGGAGCTCATTCTGTGCTTGTCGTGCGGTCGTCCGGCATTCGCCCGCACCTCCGGGCCGGCATGATGACGGAGACCCTGGAACGCTGGCCCGACCTCGTGCTGGTCAACGGCCCGTCAAGTGCGGGCAAGACCACGCTTTGCCGCGCGCTGCAGGCGGCGATTCCCTCTCCCTATCTCGTCGTGGGCTTCGACGACTTCATCCTGATGTCCACGCCACGCTACTACCGCGGCGCCGATACCGGTCGGCAGGCTGAACACGATGCGTTCACGGCGCTGGGCGTCGAGATGGTGACGACATCGGCGACAGGAACGCCGCCTGCCGTCGTGGCGCGTTTCGGGCCGGTGTTTCGCCGCCTTGTACAGTCGATGGCGCCCGCGGTGCGCGCGCTGGTCGACGGCGGCAACCCCGTCATTTTCGACCATGTGCTGCACGACCGCGCCATGTAAGAGAGCTTTTGTCGCTCGACGGCCGGGCTGGATGTGTTCGCGATCGGCGTTACCTGCCCGCTCGGCATCCTGGAAGCCCGCGAGCGAGCCCGCGGCGACCGCGTCGCAGGCCGGGCGCGCGGACTTGCCGACATCGTCCATACGTTCCGCGCGTACGACGTGACGGTCGACACCGGTGCCATGGGAACCGAAGCGTGCGTGGCCATTATCCTCGAGGTCCTCGCCGGGCGCGCGCGGCAGGTGATCTGGTCTGTGGAAGCCGTAGTTGACGTGTGCGTCTCGGCTGCCTCCGACAGGCGACGCGCGACTTCAATGCCTGTCATACTGTTTCCCGATGTTGTTGAGAGTGACATTCCCGCTCGCCGCGGCGCACTTCGTGAACCAGGCCGCACGCACGGTGATGGCGATCGTCGGGCCGGTGCTGGCCGTAGAGCTTGGCCTGTCGGCGGTCGAGCTGGGGACTCTGGCCGCCTGCATGTTCGTCGCCTATGCCGTGACGCAGCTGCCGCTGGGCGTCGCGCTCGACGCCTTCGGCGCGCGGCGCGTCCAGGCCGTGCTGATAGCGCTGGCGGCGCTGGGGTTCGCCATCTTCGCGCTGGCGCCGGGATTTGCCGGGCTGGCGCTGGGGAGGGTCCTGCTGGGCGTCGGCATCTCGGCCGGGCTGATGGCGGTGCTCAAGGGCAATGCCGACTGGTTCGAGCGTCGCCGCGTCGCCCAGGTGATCGGCATCTCGACGGCGATCGCTGCGGTCGGCAGTACGGTCACGACCGTGCCGGTGCAGGCCCTGCTACCGACGCTCGGCTGGCGCGGCGTCTTCTGGGTCCTGTGCGCCGTCACGCTCGCGGTGGCGCTCTGGATCTTCGTGTCGGTGCCCGAAAAGCCGCGCGCGCCGGGACCGGCGCCGACGCTCGGGGGCTACCTCGCCTCGAGCGCGCGCATCCTGGTCTCGCCGACCTTCTGGCGCTTCGGCCCGGCGGTCGCGACCATCTCGACCTTCAACTTCGCCTACCTCGGCCTGTGGGCCGGACCGTGGCTGCGCGACGTCGCCGGCATGGACGGGGCGACCCGGGCCGGCGTGCTGTTCCTCTACACGCTGGTGATGATCGCGGGCAGCGTCCTGACCGGCAGCGCCGCCAGCCGCGCGGAACGGCTTGGCCTGCCCACCCTGATCGTGCCCATCGTCGCGCTGGTCGCCGTGGTCGCGGTGCAGGTCGGCCTGATGCTGCAGCCGCGAGCGTACGCGGTCGTGCTGGCGCTGTTCCTCGCCATGGCGCTGTTCAGCGCCGCCGGCTCGGTGGGCTACGTCGTGGTCAACCAGATGTTCCCGCCTGAGCTGACCGGCCGGGTGTCGACGGCGACCAACACGGTGGCGCTGGGGCTGGCCTTTGCCGTCCAGGCCGCGGTCGGCTGGGTCCTCGAC
Organism: Reyranella sp.; assembly: GCA_017990895.1. Classification (GTDB taxonomy): domain Bacteria; phylum Pseudomonadota; class Alphaproteobacteria; order Reyranellales; family Reyranellaceae; genus Reyranella. Next base: position 41,576 of record JAGNNA010000002.1, on the reverse strand, counting down.
CTTTGGCCGCGCACCGCTTCGGGCGGTTGGGATCCTGACGGCTACAGCTGGGCGCTGGGCATGACGGCGGCGCTGCAGGCGGTCGCCGCGCTGGTCATGGTGACGGCACTCCGCCAGCGTCCGTGACGACTAAGGGGCAGGATCGTCCAGACGATCGGCGCAGACGAATGCGGCGCTGGAGAAGGTGCTACGGCACAGGTAACCCAGTGTACGCTTGATCCACCTTCACCTCCGCAGCCGCCGCCGAGAGGCCGAAGAGTCAGCCGGCTCTGCGGCCATTGCGGCGACCATGTCGGCGAACACGCGCCCTCCCACGCTGATATGGTCGATCATGGCGTTATGTGCGGCTCCGTCGTCGCCGGCCGCAATCGCCGCCACGACATGGCCGTGCTCTGCATGCGATCCACGGATGCGGCTGGCGCTCTCGAAGCCGGTGCGCCGGAACACGCGCAACCTGTTGCGCGTCGCCTTGATCTGTTCGACGAGATAGCTGTTGTTGGCTCCCGCGTAGATCAAGGCATGGAACGCGGCATTCGATTTTCCGTACTCGGTCCGCGACGCTGCCAATGCCGCCGCACGGCTACGCTCATGGATACGGCGCAACTCGAGACGAGCCGCCGGGGACATGCGACGGGCCGCCAACCTCGCAGCCTCGGCTTCGAGAACCACCAGGACCTCGAACAGCGACACCGCATCGGTTGCCGAGAGGCCGGACACGACGGCGCCGCGGCGGGGGGTGATCTGGACCAGACCGGCGACAGACAGCGCCAGCAGCGCCTCGCGCGCCGGCGTTCGCGAAACCTTGAACCGTTCGGCCAGTTTCTGCTCGTCGAGATGGGCCCCAGGAGCAAGCGCGCCCGACGCAATCTCGTCCTCGACGCGACGACGCACCTTTTCGCTCAGCTTCCTGCGCATGGGTCAATGTATACATTATAGTTTGTTGTGTACACGTTGTTCATCATGCTAGCGAGGCAGATGGGAGGAAACGCAGATGGACATGCGCGAAACGGCCGAGGACCGCGCCTTTCGTGAAGAGGTGAGGGCCTTCGTGCGGCACGAACTTCCCGCCGGCATCAAGGTTCACAACGAGGAAGGCTGGGAGCCCGAGAAGGACGAGATGGCCCGCTGGCACTCGATCCTGGCGCGCAAGGGCTGGCTTGCCCCCTCCTGGCCAAAGGAGCACGGCGGTACCGGCTGGTCGCTGATGCAGAGGCACATCTTCGAGGAGGAATGCGCCCTCAACTATTGCCCGCCTCTGCACATCTTCAACATCGCCATGATCGGGCCGATCCTGATCGAATACGGGACCGAGGCGCAGAAGCGCCGCTACCTGTCCGGTATCCTCGAGGTGAAGGACTGGTGGTGCCAGGGCTATTCGGAGCCGGACGCAGGATCGGATCTGGCAGCGCTCAAGACCGAAGCGAGGCGCGAGGGCGACTACTACATCCTGAACGGGACGAAGGTGTGGACGTCTCTGGCACACTGGGCGACGCACATTTTCTGTCTCGTACGCACCCGCAAGGAAGGCAAGCCGCAGCAGGGCATCAGCTTTCTGCTTGTGGACATGGCCTCGCGGGGGATTTCGATCCAGCCGATTCCGACCATCAACGGCCAGCATATCTTCAATCAGGTCGTCTTCGAGAACGTTCGCGTCCCGATCGCCAACCTGGTTCACAAGGAGAACGAGGGGTGGACTGTCGCGAAGTCGCTGCTCGAACACGAGCGGCTCTTCCTTGCGCGCGTCGGCGACAACAAGAAGCGTCTGCAGCGGCTGAAGGAGATCGCCCGTCGCGAGCTCGCGCACGGCAAGCCCCTGATCGAGCACGACTGGTTCCGCCGCAAGCTCGCGCAGTACGAGGTGCGGGTACGCGCGCTCGATCTCAGCGTCCTCCGCTTCATCGCCAAAGCGGATGCTGGCGGCAAGCTCGATCCTTCCGTTACCATGCTGAAGATGCAGGGCACGGAGTTGCTGCAGGATCTCCTGCAGGCGACGGTCGATGCGCTCGGCTACTACGGCGTTCCCTTCCAGGCGCACGGCATCACAAACGACGATCTCGCGCCGCCGATCGGGCCGGACTATGCCCCCGGCGCCTCCAATGCGCGGTTCCGCAGCCGCGCCTTTACCATCGCCGGCGGCGGCAGCGAGATTCAGCAGAACATCATGGCCAAGCATCTCCTGGGTTGAGGCGGAAAATGGACTTCGATCTCAGCGACGAGCAGCGGATGCTGCAGGAGAGCGCCCGGCGGTTCGTGACGGATCGCTACGACCAGCCCATGCGACGCCGGAGCGTCGAGAGCGTCGGCGGCTTCTCAGCCGGGCTCTGGAAGGAATTCGCTGCCATGGGGTGGCTGGGGATATCAATCCCCGAAGACCTTGGCGGCCTCGGCAGTGGTCCTGTGGAACACATGGTCCTGATGGAGGAACTCGGTCGTGGCCTCGTGGTCGAGCCCTACCTTGCAAGCGTGGTGATGGCGGGCGGGCTTCTTGCCCGCACCAACGACCCGGCGAAGATCCTGCCCCGACTGAGTGCCGGCGAGGTCCAGCTGGCGGCAGCGCTGGCCGAGCCGCAGGGGCGCTTCGACCTGCATGACGTGGCCACACGCGCCGCCAGACACGGCGACGGGTGGCGTATCGACGGCTCGAAGGCCGTGGTGCTGAACGCGCCGAACGCCGAGTGGCTGGTCGTCTCTGCACGCACGGCGGGCGGCCAGCGCGACCGCTCCGGGCTCAGCCTGTTCCTCATACCCCGCGCCGCAACGGGGCTGGACATCCGTCCCACGCGCACCCAGGACGACTTTCCCGCCGGCGAAGTCAAACTAACCGGCGTGACGGTCGGGCCGGAGGCTCTGCTCGGAGCCGTGGGCGAGGCATTGCCTGCAATCGAAGCCACTGTCGACGCGGCCCTCATGGCAGACGCGGCCTACGCGCTTGGCTGCATGGAGGTCTTGGTCGAGACGACGGCGGAGTATCTGAAGATCCGCAAACAGTTCGGCAAGCCCCTCGCCACCTTCCAGGTGCTGCAGCACCGCCTGGTTCAGATGCACGTCGCGCTGGAGGAAGCGCGCTCCCTGGTCATCGGCGGCACGCTGGTCCTGGAAGAGCCTTCGGCCGAACAGCGGGTGCAGGGCGTATCCTCGGCCAAGGTGCGCGTGAACGAGGCGGGGCGCCTGATCGGCCAGGAAGCGATTCAGATGCACGGCGGCATCGGCATGACCGAGGCCCTTTCGGTCGGCGCCTATTACAAGCGCCTGCTCTCCGTCAGCATCCTGTTCGGGGACACCGATCATCACATCGGCCGCCTTGCGGACCGCATTTCAGCCTGAAGCATGAGGAGGGAACAATGACGGACAGCACGGCCCGCGGCCGCCGCGGCTTCATTGCGGCCAGCGCCGCAACGCTCCTGGCGCCCGCAGTCGCCCGCGCGCAGAAGGCGTGGCCCGAGAAGCAGGTGAAGATCATCATTCCCTATGCGGCGGGCGGCCCTACAGACGTAACCACCCGCATCGTGCTCGCGAAGGCCATGACCGACCTCGGCCAGTCCGCGCTGTTCGAGAATCGCGCCGGCGCGAGCGGCATGATCGGCGCAGAGGTGTTCAAGAATACGGCGCCCGACAACCACACGTTCCTTGCCGCTACGGTGGGGATGCTCTGCATCACGCAGCACCTTCAGCCCGTACCGTACGATGCCGACAAGGACTTCATCCCCGTCGCCCGCACCGTGACGGGCTGGACGGGGATGGCCGTCCACCCGTCCCTGCCAGTGAACAACGTCGGGGAGTTCGTTGCCTACTGCAAGGCCAATCCCGGCAAGGTGAACTTCGGCTCACCCGGCCAGGCGACGCTCTTCCATATCCTTCCGGAGATGCTGAGCGTCGAGGCCGGTATCCAGATGACGCATGTGCCGTACAAGGGAAGCGCTCCGGCGCTCCAGGATCTTCTCGCGGGTCAGATCCAGGTGCAGTTCGATCCGTCCACGCTGCCACCGATCGCGGACGGACGGCTGAAAGGCCTGGCCGTCATCGGTGACAAGCGCTGGCCTGGCAAGCCCGATCTGCCCACCCTCGCCGAGCAGGGCTACGGCAAGACCGGCGGCGATTCATGGTATGGCATCGTGGCCATCAAGGCCACGCCACAGCCTGTCGTCGACGCATTGTCGAAGGCGATCGACAATGCGCTCAAGTCGCCGGAAGTCGTCGACAAGCTTGCGAACGTGCAGCATTTCGGAAGCTATCTGGCACCGGCCGACTTCAGCGCCAGGATCGTCGCCGAACGTGCCCTCTATGGCGACATCATACGCCGGGCCGCCATCAAGATCTGACAGGGTTCGCAGAGAAGCTGAGATGGACCGACGCAGCGCCCGTTTCCGCCCGGGGCCGGGACGCTGCGCGACATGTGACCAGGAGACGCCGGTTTTTCCAGCTTGAGCGGTGGTTCGAAGAATCGAGGCAGGTCACAACAGCCATGACGCCTGAAATTTGACAGGGGTTGGTTGGTCTGTTCAGGTTTTGCAAACAAAGCAGAACAGCAGCCATGACCACATCGATACGCATCGACCCCGCAACCGGGCGAAAAATATTCAATACGCGTGCCGCGAAGGCGACGGAGAAGATTGCCGGCAAGGGCTATTCGCCCGTTGCCGATCTGGCGCTGAAGACACTTCCGGATCCGCCGCCGGGTGCGAAATTCAACGCCGAGGAGCAGGCGAGGTACCGCGCCAACAAGGAGGCGCGGCAAGGCGCGGCCGACTACATGGCCATGGAAGGCGAGTTCGCGAAGTATCTCGAGGATGCCTACTCGGCCCCGCCCGTGCCGCGCGACGCGCTCGGCGACGAATGCGAAATCCTGGTCATCGGGGCCGGCTTCGGCGCATTGGTGCTCTGGTACAAGCTGAAGGCGGCGGGCTTCACAGACGTGCGCTTCTGCGAGAAGGGGGGCGATGTCGGAGGCACGTGGTACTGGAACCGCTACCCAGGCATCGCGTGCGACGTCGAATCCTACTCGTACCTGCCCCTGCTGGAGGAGATGGGCTACTACCCCAGTATGAAGTTCGCTTCGGGGTTCGAGATCCTAGAATATTGCCAGACAATGGCCGAGCGCCATGGCTTCTACGAACGCTGCCTGTTCCATACCACGGTCGAGAAAACCACCTGGGACGAGAGCAGCGCCCGCTGGACGATCGAGACGGACCGTGGCGACCGCATGCGGGCGCGTTACGTGGTTCTCGCCAACGGCATCCTGACCACGCCGAAGCTGGCCCGTATCGAGGGCATGGACAGCTTCGCGGGAAAGGCGTTTCACACGTCGCGCTGGGATTACACCTACGACCTCGAAGGCAAGCGCGTCGGAATCATCGGCACCGGCGCCACGGCCGTGCAGGTCGTTCCCGAGATCGCCAAGGTGGTCAAGGAGCTCTACGTCTTCCAGCGTACGCCCTCGACCATCGACGTGCGCGACCAGCGCGCCACCACGCAGGAGGAGATCGACATCTGGTCGAAGGAGCCGGGCTGGGCCAAGGCGCGGCGCGAGCGTCTTGCCACCATTTCCTCGGGCCGCACCGCTCTGCAAGGCAATGACGACTTTCTCGCCGGACGTGTCGCCCAGGTGAAGGAGCGCAAGGTCTACGAGCGCCCGCTATCTCCGGAGGAAATGATCCAGGCGCAGCTCAATACCAATTTCCGGATCATGGAGCAGATCCGGGCGCGCGTGGACGCCGTCGTCAAGGATCCCAGGACCGCCGCGGCCCTGAAGCCCTATTATCCCTATGGCTGCAAGCGGCCGACGTTCCACGACGAGTACCTGCCGAGCTTCAACCTGCCGCATGTGCACCTGGTCGATACCGCGCCCCTCGGCGTGAGGAAGATCACGCCCAGGGGCGTCGTGCATGACGGTGTCGAGTACGAACTGGACGTCCTGATCTACGCCACCGGCTTCGAGTGGATGGCGACGGGGACATTCAACATGATCGTCGGACGCGACGGCCATACGTTGCGCGACAGGTGGCGCGAGGAGGGTGTCCGCACCTTCCTCGGCCTGCATAGTCATGGATTCCCCAACCTCTTCATCATGTCGGGCCCGCAAGGCGGCGGCGGTCAGTTCAACTTCACGCGAGGCCTGGAAGGCCACACCGACTACGTGGTCTGGATGCTCCAGACCATGAAGGAGCGTGGAGCAACCATCGTCGATGTGAGAAGGGAGCCCGAAGACGCCTATGCGCAGCATTGTCGCGAAGCGGATCTCCTCACTGCGCCGCTGCGCGACTGCCTCAGCTACTACAACGGCGACGGCAAGGCCGAGCCCGGCAGCCTCGCCTATTACGGCGGTCCTGCAAAATGGCATCGTCTGCGCACCGAGGCGCAGGCTACGCTGGAGCCGTATGTGTTCGAGTATGCTGACCCACCCTAGGCGAAAGGCGGGGCGGCAAGCCGTCGGCCGCTGAAGAGCGGCGGCGTAAAAAGTCGGCTGTCAGCCTCAACGGTGCCAACGCGCGATCGAGTGTCTCCTGCGGTGACATTCCACGTTGTTGCCCGGACGTCGGCGGGCATTCGATTTGCCGGCGAGGTCGCAGACTTGGACTTGGCAGCCGGTGCAATCGAGGAGAAAGCAGACGCATGAGAGAGAGCGGGAATGCGTCCGTCGGGACCCAACTGGCGCGCATCCTGCGCGACCGCATCGCCCGCCGGCGCTACAGCCTGAAGGTTCCGACCGAAGGCGAATTGATGGAAGAGTTCGGCATGTCGCGTTACGCCGTGCGCTCTGCCCTTCTCCAACTGGAGCGTGACGGCCTGATCGAGCGCCGGCCAAGGCGGGGCACTGTCGTCATCGCCGTTCCGCGCGAAAGATCTCCGTGGGCTATCCGTTCGGTCGAAGACCTCATCGATCGCAATCTGCTCGAGCAGCCGCGCGTCCTGTCGGCAAAGGCCGTGAGCGCAAGCCGGTTTCCCGATTATGCCACCCTGTTCGGCATAGCGAGAGGCGGACAGCTGTTCGTGATCGAAAGGGTCTCCCGGGGAGAGCCCGGCGAGCGTGCCTTCTACTCGGTCAATGCCATGCGTCTCGAGGACGGCAAGGCGTTGTCGCGTCGGGACATCGGTCTCGAACCACTGATTGTCCAGATCGAGAAGGCGCGCCGGATTCGAGCCTATCGCGTGCGCCAGGAGATCGAGGGCGGTCAGGCGTCGTTGCCGGCTGCGCAGCATCTCGGTATTCCCCCCGGTCATCCGACGGTCGTCGTGCGGCGCACCTATTTTGCCTGGGAGGGCACGCCGATCGTTACAGCGGACCTCCACTATCGCCTCGAGTTGTTCAGGCAAGCGATCGATCTGTTTCGTGAGAATGTCAGTAGTTGACGGCAGCTGCATTTTGTTCGAACAATTAGTCAGCCGATGCGGCGCAGACCGCACGACGAGGAGTGAAACGCTTTCGCGAGGCCGCTGGCATGGCGTCAACTGCGCTGCAAGACCGGGTCGGCGGGGACATGATCCCGCTGGATGGCGTTGACCCGCAGGAATGGTACTTCGCCAACGGGTATACGGACGGACTGCCGGTGGTGCCCCCGACCCCTGAAAAGGTCGAGGCAATGGTCGAGGCCCTGGGCGGCGACGGCGATTTCCTGGAGGCAAGGGTGCCGCCGCGCTGGGGAAACCTGACGCGCCGCGTGCTCGCGGTGAATGCCGTGATGGCCGGCTGCCTGCCCCTGTACGCTCCGGTGCTCCGGGCGGCCATGCGGGCCATGTGCGAACCCCACTTCAACCTCAATGCCATCCAGGCAACGACACATGTCATTGCCCCCCTGGTTGTGGTCAACGGGCCGGTCCGGAAGGAGATCGGGATGAACGCCGGACACGGCGCATTCGCTCCCGGCAACCGCGCCAACGCGACCATCGGCCGGGCAATTCGACTGATGCTTCTCAACGTGGGCGGCGCATTGCCTGGGGTGCTGGACAAGAGCACACAGGGCACGCCGGCCAAGTACAGCTATTGCGTTGCCGAGAACGAGGAAGACAGCCCCTGGGCTCCGTATCATGTGGAGAAGGGGTACCGAATGCAGGACTCGACGGTCTTTGCGATCGGCGCGGAGTCGAACCACAACATCAACAGCCCCCTGCCGAATGACCCGGAGGGCATTCTCGACGACGTCATCTCGTCAATGACGACCGTCGTGCACAACAACGCCCGTGCCAGTGGCCACTGTACCGTGGCCCTGTCGCCAGAGCACGCACAGGCGATCGCCAAGCATGGCTGGACCCGTCACGACGTGCGTTGCTACCTGCAAATGTACGCGACAAACAAGTTTGGCCGCATCGTCCACAATCACAAGTATGGCAAGGCCTACAATCGCCACCTGCCGCGCTGGTATCGCCGCGATCTGGATTCCGACATTCCGATCGTTCCGTCGCCCGACAATATCCACCTTTTCGTCATCGGTGGGACCGCCGGCCGCTTCTCGTCGTTCATTCCGGGCTGGGGGCATTACAACAGCCCGGTTCTCCGCTCGATCGATGGCGCCGTGCCGAACGGCGGCCCGGTCTGCATCGACGGCACCTGCTTCCTCTGATCATCGCCGATCCTGCAAGGAGTTTCGCCATGTCCTACAGCATCCCCCTCTACGGCTACGACCCCCGCGGTATCGTCCAGGCCGAAGCGCGGCCGCTGGCTCCCCGGGTTGCCGACCTGAGGGGGCTGCGCCTGGGCGTTCTCGACAATGCGAAGATGAAGGCCGGCAAGCTGCTCACCTACACGGCCGATATCCTGAACGAGGAGTTTGCCTTCTCGCAGGTCAATACCTTCGTGAAGCGCGGCTTCTCCTACACGGCCGACCCGGAAATGATTGCGCAGATCGCAGCATCCAGCGATGTGGTCATTACAGCCATAGGCGATTGAGGGTCCTGTACATCGTGCAGTGTGCACGACGGCATTGAATTGGAAAGCCTGGGTACCCCGTCGGCGGTCATCGTCACGCGGGAATTCGTCACCGAGTGCGTCACGCAACGAGCCGCTCTCGGCATGACCGGTCTCGAGCCGGTCGTCGTCGATCATCCCCTGTCGAGTTGTACCGATGACGAGGTCCGTCATCGAGCCCGTCAGGCGGCCGAGCAGGTCAAGCGTCTCCTGGTCCGTCGTTAGAAGCGACCACCGGCATGCACCGCATCCTCGCTGGAACCCGTGTCCTCGACCTGACGCAGTTCTTCTCGGGGCCGCAGGCGACGCTTTTCCTGGCCGGACTTGGGGCGGAGGTGATCCGGATCGACTCGCCGGCGGGCGCCGATCGGGTGGCGCTCGGTGCGCCCTATGCGGGCGCCGAAGGCGTCTCGTTCAAGCGCAAGTCCGCGGATGACCTGAACGTCAACTACCTGAAGCGCACGCGCGGCAAGAAGGCCATCACCCTCGATCTCAAGAAGGAAGAAGGCAGGAAGCTCTTCCTTCGACTGGTCGAGAAGGCGGACATCGTGGTCGAGAACTTCAGCGTCGGAGTGATGGCCCGTCTCGGGCTCGACTACGCGACTCTCTCGGCTGCGAATCCCCGCCTGGTCTACTGTGCGCTCACCGGTTATGGCTCGACGGGTCCGGACCGCGAGCTGAAGGCCTACGACGTCACGGTCCAGGCTGCGGCCGGGCTGATGAGTGTGACCGGGCTGCCGGGCCAGCCGCCGATGAAGGCCGGCACGGCCCTGTCCGACGCGATCGCCGGCACGTTTGCGATGTCGGGCGTTCTGGCGGCCCTGCTCGACCGGGAGCGCACGGGACGAGGCCAGTTTGTCGACATATCCATGGTCGACTGCCTCTTTGCCCTGATGTTCGACGACCCGATAGACTGGTACGAGCGGCTTGGTGTGCCGGTGCGCCAGGGCAATCGGATCCTGCGCTTTTCGCCGATCAACACTTACGCCACCAAGGACGGCTGGGCGGTGCTGGGGGCAGCGACCGATGGCCAGTGGTCCGGCGTGCTGAAGGCGCTCAACCGCCTCGACCTGGCGGACGATCCCGACTGGAGCAGCCTCGACTGGCGGGTGGCCCATAACGAGCAGGTCGATGCCCTGGTCGCCGAGTGGGCCGCCGACCGCACCACCGTCGAGGCGGTCGAGCGGATGCTCGCCGCAGGGGGCGTCGCCGCGGCCATCAACGGGCCCCGGGAACTGGCCGAGTCGCAGCACCTGCGAACGCGTGGCATGTACCAGTCGCTCGAGCATCCGACGCTCGGAGTCCTTCCCGAGATTGGCGCCCCCGGCTTCCCGATGAAATTCAGCGAGGCGGAGGCTGGCTATTTCAGCCCGGCACCACTGCCTCGCCAGCATAACGAAGAAGTTCTCGGCGGGCTGCTCGGCCTCGGTGCGGACGAACTCGAGAGGCTGGTCAAGGACGGCATCATCTGAAGTTGTAGTGCCGCAGAATTGGAGGAACGCATGGATACCGTGCTGCACAACCAAACTGATCGGTTCGCCTGGAAAGCCGAAGACCATCGGTCGGCCGATCAATGGCTCTACGAACTGACGCCGTCCGACCTGCGTGAACTCGACGAGGCAGTGAAGGCCGTGCGGTCTCGCGGCCTTGCACCCCCTGGGTACTCGGCGGGGGATTTCCCTATCCCGACGTTCGGTCAGCGGTTGGCCCAGCAGGCCCGTCAGCTCGAGTACGGTTGCGGCTTCTTCCTGTTGCGAGGAATCCCCGTCGACCGCTACGACCTCGACACGATCAAGGCGATTTACTGGGGCATCGGCGTGCACATGGGCGCGCCAGTCTACCAGAACAAGCGTGGCGATCTAATGACCCATGTCGCCGACCAGGGCGACGACTACGAGGACATCAATACGCGCCTCTACACGACGGCGGCCGCGGCCAACCCTCATAATGATCCCAGCGATGTGGTGGGGTTGCTCTGCGTGCGCAAGTCGCCGGAAGGCGGGCGAAGCATGATCGCCAGTGCGATTTCGATCTACCAGCGCATCGTCCGGGACCATCCGGAGCACTTGCCCATCCTGCACCGTGGATTTCCCCACGACACGCGAGGCGAGGGTACCGAGCGCCGCCTCGACGAAACGACCCCCGACATCCCTGTCTACAGCTTGTTCGAAGGCAGGCTTAGCTGCTGCCTGAACTCCAAGTCGAGCCGGACGGCGCGCGAGAAGCAGGGACGACCGCTGACGGACGCCGAGTGGGCAGCGATCCGTTGTGTCGAGGAACTCGCCGTCAGCCCCGATCTCTGCCTCGGCATGGACTTCCGCCCAGGCGACATTCAGTTCCTCAATAATTGGACCGTGATCCACACGCGTACAGCATTCAGGGATGGCGATCGGCCAGAGGAAAAGCGGCTCCTGTTGCGCCTATGGCTCAACTTGCACGAGGGGCGCCCACTTGCGCCGGGCATGGGCGATCGCTTCAACAATGGCTCGCGCGGTGGCGTTCCGGCGGTGCAGTCATGATGCGCCGGCGTACCCTCTCCCTCGCGCTCACGGCCGGCCTGGTGTCCAAGGCCGCAAGTGCCAATGACTACCCGTCGCGGCCAGTGAAGGTCGTGGTGCCAATCTCGGCGGGCAGTGCCACTGACGTCGTGGCACGCCTCGCAGCCGAGAGCCTGAGGGAAGCGCTTTCGCAACCTTTCCTGGTCGATAATCGGCCGGGCGCCGGAGGTTCGCTCGGCTCGGCTGTGGTCGCCAAGGCACCGCCCGACGGCTACACACTGCTGGTCGTATCGTCGGCCCACACTGCCAATCCAGCACTCTACGGTAGCCTGCCGTACGATACCGCAAAGGAGTTTCGCGGCATCACGATGCTGGCGACACTGCCGCTGATCCTTGTTGTGGCGCCATCTGGCAACATTTGGTCGGTCAAGGACCTGCTGGCTCTGGCCAAGGCGAAGGCCGGCCAGATCACTTATGCGTCGAGCGGAGTCGGAAGTGCCCTTCATATGGGATCGGAGAAGTTCCGGGCAATGGCCGGCTTCGAGGGTGTGCACGTTCCCTACCGCGGCACCCCTGAGGCTTTGACCGATGTGATGGCAGGACGCGTCGACTTTGCCTTCATCTCGATTGGCAACACTCTGAGCCCGATCAAGGAGGGAAAGCTCGTGGCGTTGGCGACGAGCACCGCAAAGCGCTCGCGGATGCTTCCGGACGTGCCGACGACGGTTGAGGTGGGGATCGCCAACTCTTCCTATGAGCCGTGGATAGGCATGTTCGCCCCGGCCGGCACGCCAAACGCCATTGTGGACGCGCTCAACAAGCCGCTGGTGAAGGCGCTCGAGTCGCCTGACATGATGGTGAAGCTCGCCGCAGTTGGGGCCGAACCGGCTCCGATGTCACCCACTGCATTCGATGGCTATGTCGCTCGCGAGCTCGTCGACACCAAGGAACTGGTGCGGGTCGCCAAGATTCCAATAAACTGAAGGTGAGAGCCAAACCCAGCCCGCGGGAAACTACGTGGCGACAGGTACGGTTGCGCTGGTGCGAGATGGGCCAGCCGCGGCCTCGTGGCTGATGAAATGGTCGGAGAGTTCCTCCGCGGAGGCAGTGTCCCCAATAGAGCCGAGGCGGTGCCGGCCTCTATCTGTCGCCGCCAGCCCCAAGCCCGGGCGATGGCGCAGGGCATGCTGGTCGACGCCGGCGCCATGGCAGCCCCGGTGTCGGTAGAGATGATACCCTTCAGCAGGGCCGGCGTAGCGGTGCGCGTCGCGGCGGCCCGGGCGCGACCGTTGGGTTTCAGGTCTTCTCGGTAGTCCTGGCTTTTCCGCTCCAGATCAGATGCCTGCCTCAGCCTTGGTACAGAACCTTGGTCATAAGAGGCATTGTGTGGTGCCTATATCCGCCACGATGGGTATTCGTGCCCGCCCGCATTCGTCACCTGGCCAAGCAATGATCGATGGTCCGGTGAGCTGCGACATGGCCGAGGTCTTCCTCGCCGCCGCGCCGCCTGAGGTCCTCGGCCAGGTCGTCGCGCATTTCGGCCAGGTGCAGCGCGATTCCCTTGGCGCGAAGGGTCGAGGCCAGAGACCGAAGGCTCGTCATCGCGTTCAGGTCGATGGTGGGCACCATCGAGAAGTCGAGAACGAGCGTGTCAACGGGCGCATCGGATCGCTCGACGAACGCCAGGATCTGCCGCCGGATGTGGTCGGCGTTGAAGTAGAGCCACGGACCGGCGTTGCGCAGGACCATTGCCCCGGCCAGAGACGGGGCCGCATCGAGCCGGTCGCGATTCACGAAACGGCCCGTTCCGTCGCGGGCCAGTTCGACGACCAGAGGTCGTGCTGCGCGCGCCAGCAGTACGATCAGCGAACCCAGCGCTGCGAGCAGCAGGCCGTTGAGCAGGCCGAACGTGAGGACACCGAGCAGCGCCACGAGCGCAATCCGGAACTCGGTGTGCGACGCCCGTCGCATCTCGCGGAGTTCGTCGATCTTGACCAGATGCTTGGCCGCCATCAGAACCACGGCCGCCAGTACCGGCTCCGGCAGGTTGCGGAAGAGCCCGGTGAAGAACACCAGCGTGAGCGCGACGGCTGCGGAGGTGACCACCAGCGCCATCGGCGAGGTGGCGCCACCCATGTGGTTGATCGCCGTCTGCGACATGCCGCCCGCGACGGGAAATCCCCGGGCGAGACCGGTCGCGACATTGGCCATGCCAAGCGCCGTTAGCTCGCGCTCGGGATCGATCTCGTCGCCCTGCTTCTGGGCGAAGGTCCGGGCCACCGAGATCGTCTCGCCGTAGGCCAGCAGGAAACAGGCGAGGGCGGTCGGGATCAGGTCCCGGAGGTCGGACAGCTGGATGTCGGGAAGCCCGATCGCCGGCAAGCCGGTCGGCAGTTCGCCCACCAGGTGGATGCCGAAGCCGCCCAACCCCAGAAAGGCGGTCGCGGCGATGGCGCCCGCCACGACAAGAAGCGTGGTCGGCCGGCCCGGCAAGGCCCTCTCCAGCACGAGGAACAGGCCGATGGCCAAAAGCCCGACCACCAGCGACGGGACATGCGTCGCGGGGAGAGATTGGGCGACGTGGGCGATACGCTCGAAGAAGTTGCCCTGCACACCGGAGATGCCGAACAGCTTGGGAAGCTGCGTCGAGGCAATGTAGATCGCGGCGCCGGTCTTGAAGCCGGTCACGACCGTGTCGGACAGGAAGTAGGCGACGTTCGCAAGGCCGAGGTAGCGGCCACCGACGGCGATCAGACCGGTCAGCAGGGCCATGCCGCCGCCGATCGCGACGACGCGGGCTGTATCGCCGCCGCCCATCGCCGCGATGCCGGCCGCCACGGCGATCGCGAGGGCCGATGTCGGCCCGATGGCGAGTTGCCTGCTCGACCCGAACACCGCGTAGGCAAGCCCCGCCACCAGGTAGCAATACAGACCTGAGACCGGAGGGAGATCCGCAAGGGACGCGTAAGCCAACGACTCGGGAATCGCGAAAGCGGCAAGTGACAGGCCCGCCACGATGTCGAGCCGCAGGCGCGTCCGCGAATAGCCTTCTCGCCAAGAGAGCAGCACGCCCCGGTTCATCGGTCGACCGGGCGACGCAAAGGGACGATCATACGCAACGGAAGACCGTTCGGAAGTTGATGTCTCGTTCTACGCCGGACACTTCCTCCTGGTATGGCCTGCCCTTGCAGGTCTGCTTCATGTAGCGTTCGGCAACCTCCCGGGCGCGCGCCGACTCCAGCTCCGGATCAGGGTTGATCACCAGGGTCGCGCGAATGACGAGCATCCTGTACTCGTTGGGAGTCCCCGTGGACGTCAGGCGAACCTCGAACTGACGCCCATCGACGCGCACCAGTTCCACCTGCGAACGGTCAAGCGAACTTTTATCGTAGCAGCCCGCTGCGAGCAGCACTGCGGGAAGCCCGCCAAGCACGGACCGTCCGATACGCAGGGCAAGCTGCTTCATTGAGTTCCTCCGGAACGGAAAGCGTTACCGCGCGTGTAGTGGCCGGCCAACCGAGTGCCGGCCAGCGTCAGGTTGTAGATCCCGCCGAGGGCGGTATCGATTTTCAAGGTGGCCCGCGACACGAGATTTCCCGGCCCGACTCCCTTGGTAGTCAACGTCGCGTCGCCAATCCCGTCAACCATGCCCTTGCATGCCCCGACGAAGCCTGCGCCGGTCTGCGACTGCCCGGGAGATGGCATTCCGGGCAGTGTCAGCAAGCCGACTAACGTTCGCCTATCGGTCATGCTTCAACTCCCTGGCTTTCCTTTATGTTCATGGTGCCTACAGGTCCGACCGGCTCGACGACCCGCCCAGCCCCTGCAGGTCGCCGACACTGGCGCGACGTCGATCCTCTCCATCCGCGAAGCTGCGGACGACCGCGTGCTCTAGCAACGCCAGCTCCTCGTGCAGGGCCGGCGCCCTCTCCTCCGGCAGGCGGTCGATCAGGTGCTCCAGCATGGCACGCAGCCGGCGTGCCACCTGCGTGCTCGACGCGCCGTATTGGCGGATCTCCGTCACCGCCAGTTCGACAATCTCCGTCCAGTTCGGCGTCGGAAAGGCCAACCGCAACACGCCCGCCTCGTCGAGGACCCGCGCATTGTCGAGGTTCCTGCCCCCGGCGTAGCGCAGCAGGCGATGGATCTGGTCGAGCGCCAGCACGGCAGTGGTCGGGTCGTTGACCGCCGGCGACAGCGCCCGGATCGCCACGTCGACCATGATGCGGAAGGCGAACATCGGATCCTGGCGCATGGTGCGTTCTGGACCAAAGGCCACCAGGGCATTGACGGCTTCCTCGTCGATCGTCGCGGAAGGCGGATAGACCCGCGCGAGGACATCGTCGGTCGACACGAAATCGCCGACCTGCGGGATTAGCTCGATCGTGCAGTTGGCCGCGCGGGCCAACGCCACGAGGTCTCGCGCGCCAAACGCGAGGAACGTGCCGGACGGGCCAATCCGGCGGATCATCCGGTTCTGGCGTCCCACCGGTTCGATCGCGGTGCTCGACGCCGGCTCGACGCCTGTCACCTGGGCTCCCGTGTAGACGGTGTCCATGGCTTGCTTGCCGTCGACGAACACCTTCTGCATCAAGCTCACCGGCCGCAGGCCCAGCCCGACCTGCTCGACGAACCAGAAGAACACGGCGATGGCCACGACGTTGGCCGCGATCGCCAGCATGATCAGCGCGGCATGCCGCGTGCTTTCGCTCGTGTTGGCCAGCGCCACCATGGTGACACCGAAGGCGAAGACGAACACGCTGGCGCTGGCCTTGGTCTGCCATCGTCCGAAGGTCAGCCGGATCAGGCGGGGCGATGTCTGGCCGCTGGCGAGCTGAACGGCCAGCAACAGCGCCGAAACGGCGTAGACCATGAAAGTGAGCATCGACGAGGCGAAGGCCGCCATCGACACGCGCATGCCTTCGACCTCTGTCACATCGAACCGTGGCCAGTGCGGGTCGGGCACCAGCCACAGGACGAGCTTGCCCATGAACCAGGCCAGCAACAGGGCGAGTGATGGAAACAACCAGAATGACGATCCGGCGAACTCCTTCAAGCGGTACCGCGCGTTCCACTTCATGCGCCCTGTTTCCCCCATCCGGCGCGACCGGTGCCATCACCGTCGCTCACCGCCTGGCACCCGATGCTAGCGCCGCCGCGAACGGTTTCATTGACCAAGATCACAAGTCGGGCGCTCCTGACCTGCTAGATTGAGGACCGGGGAGAGCCAAATGCGCAAAACAATGGGCCTTCTTGCCGTGCTTGTCCTGCCGGTCGAGGCATGGGCCGACGAGGGCGGTGCCAGCGTTTGGCTGCCAGGCCAGTTCGCCAGCTTCGCCTCCGTCCCCGGTGACCCGGGCTTTTCGCTGGAGACGCTGGTCTACGTGCGCTCCGCCAGCGCGACGGCCGGCGCTTCCTTCTCCCGTGGCGGCGGCGTGCTGGCGGGGCTTTCGATCAACGAGCAGTACGTCTACCTGACCCCATCCTATACGCTGGAAACCCCGGTCCTGAACGGCCAGTTGGCGCTGGCCGTCACGTTCTCGGCCGGGCAGTCCGGTGCCGGCGTGTGGGGCGTCCTCACCGGTCCTGGCGGGAGGTCGCTGTCTTCGGGATCGTCCGACAGTGCCGCCGGCATCAGCGACCTCTACCCCATGGCGTCGCTCAAGTGGCAGGCCGGCGTCCACAACGCGATGGTCTATGTCATGGGCAGCGTGCCCACCGGCTCCTACGATCCCAATCGTCTGGCCGGCGTCGGGCTGGGCCACGGCGCGATCGACTGGGGGCTGGGCTACACCTTCCTGCCGGCCTCCGGCTTCGAGGCCTCCCTGACGGCCGGCTTGACCTACAACTTCATCAACCCGCAGACCCGCTACCAGAGCGGCGTCGACGGGCATATCGATGCCGGCGTGTCCTATTCCTTCAACGACAGCCTGTATGCCGGCGCCGTGGGCTACCTCTACAAACAGTTGAGCCCCGACACGGGTGGGTCGGTTCGCCTCGGCGACTTCCGTTCCAGCGTCGCCGGCGCGGGGCCCCAGGTCGGCTGGTCCTACGCCAGCGGCACGCTGGGGTTCGACGTCAACGTGCGGGGGTACAAGGAGTTCGCTGCCCAGAACCGGCCCGAAGGCTGGAATGCCTACCTGACCGTTTCCGTCGGGCGGGTGCCGCGCCGGAAGGCTGACTGAATGCTTCGCCTGCTCGACCGCTACCTCGACCCGAGCGAGAGCCTCCTCGAAATCCTGTTCGGGCTGATCATGGCTCTCACCATGACGGCGGGGGCACGGCTCCTGTCCGATCCCGACGAGATCAGGCGGCTGGATCTCGCCCTCGGCCTGCTTGGCTGCAATGTCGCCTGGGGCCTGATCGATGCGGTCTTCTACCTGCTGGGATCACAGTTCAATCGCAATCGCCGGGTGCGCTTCACGCGCCGCTTGCAGGGCGCTGCCAGCGACGAGGAGGCAATCGGCCTGGTACGCGAGGAATTCGGCCTCGAAGGCGAACCGCAGGCCTCGCAAGAAGACCGGGAAGCTCTGCATCGCTCCCTGTTGGCTTTCTTCCGTGACGCTACCGCCGAGCGGGCGCCATTCTCCCGCGACGAACTGATGGCGGCCATCATCATCTTCGTCCTCGTCACGTGCACCGCCCTTCCGGGCCTTCTGCCGCTGATGGCGGTTCCCTCCACCAACCTTGCCCTGCGAATCGCCAATGCCCTGCAGGTCATCCTCCTGTTGGGGGTCGGCTACCGGTGGGCGCACTACACCGGCATATCGGGATGGCGCGGGGCGATGATCGTCGGGACCCTTGGCGTTGCCCTGGTCCTGGTGGCGGTTGCTCTTGGCGGCTGAGGAGTTTTGCGGTCTCGCTGACGGAAACGGCGATGCCTTCCCAGCCGATCGGTCTCGCCCAAGACGAAGAGAGTCGGGCCGAGGCTTCCGTGCGGTTCTGTGCCGTCCGGTCTCTCAATTCCTAAAAGCCGCTGGACGACCGGCGCCTGTTCCACCTGCTCCAGAAGTCTGGAATGGGCAGATGGAAGACGCGCGAGGTCCTGTTCTGAGCCGGCGATGGTCGCTGCGCCGTGGTGAGGCGCCCGACTGCCGCTACGTGGGTTCCTGCTCGGACAGCGGCAACTGCGAGAAGGCCGCGATGGCATGGCGGCGTATCCCCGTGCTGGCGTCGACGGGTCGCCCCACTCGGTCCTCGGCGGCCGGCAGGGCGTCACGCTGCTCCATGGAAGAGATCGTCGGTCCAAGGTCGCGCAGCAAGCCGTCGTGCATGCCGTAGATCCAGCCGTGCAGGTGAAGCGCCTGGCCGCGCGCCCAGGCGTTCTCGACGGTCGGGATCGAGGCGACACGGCGGACCTGCATCTCGACGTTGAGTTCGCACATGTGGTCGACGCGGGCGTTCTCGTCGGGAAGGGCGTCGAAAACCGCCCGGTGGCGGCGGTACAGCGTGACCACCGGCTGCAGCCAGTGATCGACCAGCGCCGAGCGATCTTCCCCCAGCGCACGGCGAATACCACCGCAGCCGTAGTGGCCGCATACAATCACGTGGCGCACCTTCAGGATGTCGATGGCGAACTCCAGCACCGCCAGCAGGTTCATGTCGTTGCTGTGTGCGATGTTGGCGATGTTGCGCTGGACGAACACGGCGCCGGGATCGAGGCCCAGCACGTCGTTGGCCGTGACCCGGCTGTCGGAGCACCCGATCCACAGGTACTGGGGCGACTGCTGCTCCGCCATGCGCACGAAGAACGTCGGATCGTCCCGTGTCTTCTGCTGTGCCCAGGCAACGTTGCGATCGAATAGGTCGTCGAGGGTCATGTGGGCCGGGCTGCTTCGGACTGGTCGGACATCGCTGATTTCGCGGCCCATAGACCATTCCGGGCTGGACCGAAAGTCCCCCACCTCGGCGGACCGCTCGAACGTCCGGGCCCGCGCCGCTCGGCACGCGTGGCCTCAGCCCTTCGCATCGTAGGCGCAGCGAAACCCGATATAGACGGCGTGGAAGCGGGCGGCCTTCCACTGGGTGCCGTCGGCGCGGGCCTGGGCCGGGCCGTACCACCAGGAGCCGCCGGCGGTGAGGGCCTCGTCCCCGCGACGGTCCGCCATCCACTCCCAGACATTGGCGCCCATGTCGTAGAGCCCGTTGATGCCGCGTTTGGTGGTCGCGACGGGGACGTGCGCCCGGCGGTTGTTGTTCATGCCGTCGGGGTCGTCGCCCACTGGATATTGGTAGGTCTGCCCCCGCACATAACCGTCGGTCGGCCGGTCGCGCTGCTCGGTGTAGGCGGCGCTTCGCCACTCGGCCATGGTCGGCAGACGGCCGCCGACATGTCGGCAATAGGCATCGGCCTCCGCCCAGGTCACATGCACGGCGGGCTCGGACTCCTGGCCGGGCTGGCCTTGCGGACTCTCGTAGGTCCAGCCTTGCCGCCGCGTCCACCCGCCGGTGTATTCGAAGCCACCGCCCTCGCGCTCGGCCGCCGTTGTCAGAGAGGTGGCGCGGGCGAAAGCCCGGAACTGGCCGATCGTCACTTCGGTCGCATCAATGCCGAATCCACCAATGCGCACGGGCTCCGGCCGTTGTGCGAGGCAGGGGGCGGTGCTGGCGACAATGGCAGCGAGCGATGCGGAGACGATCGTAAGTCGCGATTGGATCATAGGCGGCGTGCTTCGTGCGTTCGGTGTGCTGCGTGGCTTGCCCCGCCTAAGCGTAGCCGTTCCGACTGGACGCCGGGAAGGGGGCACGGAGGCCGTAGCGCGGGATGCAGCCTCTGCCGTCCTGGCCCGTTATCGCTCATGGACGAACCCCGCCCGCCTCCCGAGTCCGAAGCCGAGAAGCCCAAGCCGCACGAGCGGGTGCAGAAGCTGCGGCTGGGCGTGCGCATCGTCTGGTGGAGCGCCGTGGTTCTCGCCGTCGTCTTCGCGGGCCTCGCGCTGTGGCTGGGGCTCGTGAAGAACGACCTCTTCGGCCTGTTCTATCTTGCGCTGTCAGTCTGCTGCGCGGTTGCGGGCTACGGCACGCTCTTCGTCGTCCGGCGTCCGTCGGCGTCCTGACCAAGGCTGGTGACCAGCAGATAGACGCTGATCAGCAGGGCCCAGAGCGGGAAGAGCAGGAAGCTCCAGTCGACCCACTGGCTGGCGAACAGCAGGAACAGTCCCATCGCGAAGCCGGGCGCCGCCATCCAGCGCGCGATGAAGGCGGTGCGCAGCGCGATCGTCGAGGTGATCAGCATGAACACGCCCGCCATCCGGATGGCGTAGACGTTGACCAGCGTGTAGGCGAAGGCCCGCGCCAGGGCGAAAGCGGGCGAGTCACGCAGCGCCTCGGGATGAGCCACATGGACGAGGACGATGGCCCCGAACACCGCGGTGGCCACGAACATCATGGCGAGGAACAGAAGCCCGCTGCCCAGGAACACCGTCGCGAAGAGGCGATCCTCCGCCTCGGCCAGGCGGTCGCGCACGACGCCGATAAACCACAGGAAGGCGACACCCGCGAACGGAATCAGGTTGATCGCCAGCACGACCCGGTCGAGCCCGGTGGTCAGCCACGTGCCGTGCTCTGCCGAGTCTCTCGGGACCGCCGACAGGAACAGCAAGAACGCGGCGATCAGAAGACCGGAGAACAGGATGCCGGCGACCGCGGCCGCCCGGGGCGTCCGCAGCCTGCCGCGCGTCAGGGATTTGGGCTGGGTCATGGTCGGGCGGCCGGAAAGGCGTCGATCGTGGAGGCCGCGTTCGCCAGCGGCTGCTGGCTCACCCTGATGAAACCGGCGCCCGGCCGATCGATATCCTGGATCAGCAGCACCATTCCCGCCACGAGGAGGCCGGTGACAAGCACGGGCACCCGCGACCGCTTCGATTCGACGCCGCTGCCGTAGCCGGCGAAGCCGATGCCCATGATGGACATGGCGTAGAGGGCGGCGATGACGATGAGGGGCAGGCGGTTGGACATCGCCGCCAGGCGCTTCTCCTGGTCGTCGATCATCTCGTTCAGCGACTGGATGAAGAGCCCCGTCGGCACCATCCCGTTATCCTTGGCGGCCACCGCCTGCGCCTGCCGCCAGAGCGCCTCCTGCAGGAGGTTCGAGCGCGCAATCGCCTGGTCGAATATTTCCCGGCTGACCGGCCCGCGGGCGAGATCGAGGCGGATCTGGACGTACTCCCGCAACAGTTTCACGGACTCGCGGTCGTGCGGCGCCGGCAGCAGGCGGGCGCGCAGCGCCGTGGTGCCGATCGCAGCGGCCTCGGTCACGGCTCCATCGCGCCGGGCTTCGTAGCGCGACAGGGCCATCGAGAAGGTGAACCCGATCATGAGCGCCAGCAGGCCGAGGATGGCGCCCTCCAGGGTCGATACCGCGGCCGCGCCCTGTCGGGCCGCCCGCACGCCCAGCCAATGGCCCGCTTCGCCGGCGCCGAGGATCAGCACCAGGCTCGCCCCGAAGATCACGCGCAGGGAATGGTCGTCGATGTCGAACGGCATCGCCAGCGCCCGCGCGTCTATCGGTCCTCTTCGAGATGGACCTTGATCCGGCCGGCGGCGACCGCCGCTTTCAGGAGCGCGTGGTCGCGCTCGGTCTGGTCGGCATAGCTCACGGCGAACGTTGCCATGGCCTCGTCGAACGCCTCGCTCGTACCGAGATAGCCCGCGATGAGCCAGGGATGGCTGGCCCTCCCATGCGCCCGCGCGAGGGCCCAGCCGCAGGCCTTGCCGAAGAGCACCAGCATCTTGCGGTCGAAGGTCTCGACCAGCGGCTTGATCTTCGCATCCCGCAGCTGGCGAACGTAAAGGTCGTTGCCCCGCAATCCCGTCGTCCAGCCCAGGAAGATGTCGGACGACGACTGCATCAGGCGCTGGCCCTGCACCACGCGCTGTCCGGCGTGACCGTAGCCGCTCTTGCCGACATGGGGCTCCAGCACCGAGGGCACGGCCTCCTTGAACTGGAGGAACAGCGGCTGGTTCGAGGACGACATCAGCAGGCCGATCGAGCAGTACCGGCCGACGCTGCCGATGCCGACCACCTTCATGGCGACGTCGACCAGCCGATAGCGGTCGAGCAGCGCCTTGCGGTCGTCGGACAGCGTGTCGCGGTAGCTGGCGAAGGCCTTGTCCACCGCCTCCCTGAAGTCTTCCGCGCGCGCTAAGTCCGGGTGGAAGATCAGGGGAGGCTGGTCCTTGATCTGGACCTGACCGCCGACCATTTCCGCCAGCTTGGGAAAGTCGACGTCGGCGGAGCGCTCGTCCTGCGCGGCCTCGACCCGGCGCTGCACGCGCTTGCGGATCTGCGGGTCGTCGGTCAGGCTTAACAGCTCCTCCAGTCCGATTTTCGTGTACCAGGCCTCCAGCGGGCTCATCTCGGCGACTTCGCGCAGGCGCTCGCGGTAGCTCCGCGCCGCCGCCTGGGCCGCGTCTCGCCCGGCCGCGTCCGATAGGCCGTTCGACCGCGCCGCCAGCACGAACGAGGCGACCAGGCGTTTGAGGTCCCATTCCCAAGGCGCCGGCAGGGTCTCGTCGAAGTCGTTGATGTCGAAGTTGATGCGGCGCTCGGGCGTGGCGAAGCCGCCGAAGTTCAGCAGGTGGCAGTCGCCGCAGGCCTGCACGTGAACGCCCGTCGCGGGCGTCCCGGCAAGATCGGCGGCCATCACGGCGGCCGCCCCGCGATAGAACGTGAACGGCGACTGCAGCATGCGGCCGTAGCGGATTGGCAGGAGATCGATCTGGCGACCCTCGTCGGAGGCCTGGAGAATTTCCAGCGGATCGCGGCGGTCCTTCGGGCGCTTCCAGGCGCCCTGGCTCGCGCGCGGAACCGTGTCGCGCAGGCGCTTGCCGGCGGCAACGAGGTCGTCGGCCGGCACCGAGTGCGCCGGGCGGTCGAGTTCGGGAACGGTGGGCTTGGCGTGCAACTTCGTCACGTTGGTCATCGACGGCATCCTTAAGGGCGGGCGCGGACCGCGCCACCTTGGAAGACTACAAGCGTATGACGTGACGTGACTTGACTTGACGTAAGTCAAGCACTGCGGGCCTCGTCTGCCCTTGCATCCGTGGGCGGGGTGAGCGCGTTCACCGGGCCCGCATCCACCATGCCGACGGAGACTCACATGGCCCGCACGCCTCAGAAGCCCGACCCCAACGAAGCCTCGGCCAGTTACAGCGGCACCGACCAGGCCAGGGACGCGCGCCGCGAGGAACGGCGTGAGAAAGGCGTCTACGGCGCCGGTGCGGAGGAGGGACCGGGCTACGAGCGCGAGGACGAGGAGGAGGGCGGCCGCTACGGGCTGGAGCCCACGGTGGACCGTCCGAAGGACGAGGGCAGTTCTGAGGCTCGGGTGCCCCCCGCCGCCCGGAAAGGCGGTAAGGTGCAGGCCCGCAAGTGATGCCGGTTTCCGGCAGGAGAGTTCATGGGCAAGCCGATTTCCGAAACCAAGAAGGCGATGTTCCTGCAGCGGGCCGAGGCCCGGCTGAACTTCGCCCGCAACCTGCCGGCGGAGGACCCCAGGCGGGAAGCCAAGATCCGGGAGGCCGAGAAGGCGCAGCAGACCGCGCTCGCCTCAAAGACCGCTCCCGTGAGGACGGGTAGCGGGCGCAAGCCGGGCAAGGCGAGGAAGAAGAAGCAGCCTCGATGACGGCGGCTGCCTTCAAAACGGCGGGATTCGGATATCTAAAACGGTTAGAATTCACATAGCGTTTGAGTGCTCGTTGCCACCTGCCGGTGAGGGAATGTCGATGTTGAAAAAAGTCGCCGTGGCCGCCCTGGTCGCCCTGCTTCCTGTCGCGCCCGCTTCGGCCGAGCCGGCCGTGTGGACGTGGACGGGCTACGGGCTGAACGTCCCGGGCAGCGGCAAGTGCCCGACCTACAAGATGCAGATCAAGGTTACGGTCGTCGGCACGGACGTGGATGGCTGGTTCCAGCAGGAAGGCCGCCCCGAGCGCGGCTTCAAGGCGAAGCTGGGTCCCGACATGAAGTTCAAGACGACCACCGTCGTCGGCGGCGGCAACAAGATGGACGTGGTGGGCTCGGTCAAGCCCGGCGCCGCGACCATCATGCTCGACGGCTACTGCCTGTTCGAGGGCCCGCTCAAGCCCCAGTAACCGGAGCCCGGTGACGGGCCCCGCGATGGTTCTCTCCGATCGGTCTCTGGATCGCTAGCCGGCGATCCAGAACGTGTCGGGCTCGTAGAGCCCGATATATCCGCCCGGATCCCAGGCCCAGTAGCCCTTCTCGGGCACGTTGCGCACCTTCTTGCCCACCGTCACCGGCTGGCGGACCTCGTTCACCGTGCCGATCGAGAAGACCTGGTCGGCATTCACCGTCAGGATTTCCTCCCAGGCCTTGCGCTTTTCGGCGGCGTCCACCGACTTCTCCCACCTGGCCAGCAGCTCGAGCAGCTCCTTGCCGACTTCCATGTCGCAGGGTTCGCCCTGCTTGCCCTTGGATTCGACGTAGAGGCCCCATTTCGGCCATTGCAGCCCGCCCTGCATCACCGGCGTGAATTCGCGCGGGCTGGTGTCGACGGTCGGCGCGGCCGTGGTCATGCCGGCATAGGCGGTCATGATCGCCTCGCCGGAGGTGGTGCGCAGACGGAAGTTGTCCGTGGTCTGCGGCTTGAGCAGCGCCTTGATGCCGATCTTCTTCCACTGGTCGGTGACCAGCGTCATCGTGTCGACCTCGTCGGCCTTTTCGCTCGAATGCTCGATCACGAACATCGCCGGCTGGCCGTTGGGCAGCAGGCGGATGCCGTCGCTGCCCTTCTTGGTGAGCCCGATCTCGTCGAGCAGCTTGTTGGCGGCCTTCACGTCATAAGTCGCCCACTTGGTCGCGTATTCCGGCTTGAACAGCGGCGAGCGCGGCATGATCGTGTTGGCTGACGGCTTGGCCAGTCCGCTGTAGACGACGTCGCTCAGCTCGTCGCGGTTGATGGCCAGCGACAGCGCGCGGCGGAAGCGGACGTCGCGGTTGAGCTTGCGCCAGGTCTCGTCGTTGGCGTTCATGTTGGGATAGAAGGCGACCTCCGATCCCGAGCCCTTCTCCCACAGGAGCGCCTTGATGCCCGAGGTCTTGGCGGCGTCGCGCAGGAAAGTGTAGTCGCGCAGGCCGAGATAGCGGGGCTGCAGGTCCGATTCGCCCAGCCCCGCCTTGGCCGGGATCAGGTTGGCCGCCACCACCGTCATGATCACGTCGTTGATGTAGGGCAGCTGCTGGCCCTTGCTGTCGATACGGTGGAAGTAGGGGTTGCGCACGAAGACGAAGCGCTGGGCCGGCGGCACCGTGGTCAGGACCCACGGGTTGAGCGTCGGCAGGTCGACGTTGCTGTTGCCGTACATCGCGTCCTGCCGCTTGAAGACGTTGGACCAGCGGCTGCCCTTGTAGCGCTTGAGGATTTCCTCTTCTTCCGTGTACTTGCCGTGCAGCGTCTTCAGATAATGGGCCGGGCGGAACAGGAACAGCGGCGCGGCGCGCGCCTGGCTTTCGATGAAATCGGGATTGGGCTTGTCCCAGCTGTAGCGGATCGTGACCTCGTCGAGGATCTCGACCTTCGGCGGCTTGCCGTCGACCAGCAGTTCGACGGAAGGACCGTTCGGCGACAGATCCTTGTTGTTGGCGATATCCTCCCAGAAGAAGCGGAAGTCCTCGGTGGTGAACGGATGACCGTCCGACCATTTGTGGCCGGCGCGCAGCTTGAAGGTGAACTCGCGACCCTCCTTGGCCTCGTAGCTCTCGAGGATGTCGGGATGGAGCTTGAACTTGTCGTCGTACACGATCAGGCGGGTGTAGCTGTAGACCGTCATCAGGCGGGTATCGCGCGTGGCCGCGACCAGCATGTTGAGCTGTCCGCCCTGGCGGCCGATCCCATCGGCACCCGAGAAGCTTTCGATGACGCGCGGCTGCTTGGGAAGCCGCTTGTCGATCGGCGGCAGGGCGCCGGACTTCACCTTGTCCACGAGGCCTTTGGTTTCCTGCAGCGCCGGCAGCGGGTTCGCGGCAAAGGCGGGCACGCCCCGCGCCACCAGCCCCATCAACAGCGCCTGCGTCAGCACACGTCTCTTCATTGCCAGCCTCCCTGATTGCCTGCCGCCCGGCTTTTATGGCGGCCCCAAAGCCCCACAGGAACCATGATCCGCAACTAAGGCAGAATTCGTTGATATTTTGAAGAATTCCGCGAAGAAGAAATGCCGCAGGATGGTGTTTCCCGGGACAGCAGAGGCAGACACCATGCTCGCCCCGTCTTCGGGCTGGGGCCGATCGTGGCCGCACCGCGATGCAATCTGGAGAGGTGGAAAAACCCTGATGACGATCAGCAAGAAGGGTCCGTGGACTATCCTCTCCCAGAAGGAGGTGTACGAGAATCCCTGGATCAAGCTCACCCATCACGAGGTGCTGACGCCGGCACAGACGCCCGGCATCTATGGGCTGATCCACTACAAGAACCTGGCGATCGGGGTCGTGCCGGTGGATGCGGAGGGCCACACCTATCTGGTCGGTCAGTACCGCTTCCCGCTCGATGCGTACAGCTGGGAAATCCCCGAAGGCGGCGGACTGCACGGTATCGACCCGCTCAAGTCGGCGGCGCGCGAACTGCGCGAGGAGACCGGGCTCGTGGCGCGGCGCTGGCGGAAGATCCTGGAAGCCGATCTCTCCAACTCCGTCTCGGACGAGCGTGCCGTCGCTTATCTCGCCTGGGGCCTGACGCCGGGCGAGTCGGAGCCGGAAGTCACGGAAGAGCTGGTGGTGAAGCGCGTCCCGCTGGCGGAAGCGTTCCGGATGGTCGAGGCCGGCGAAATCCGCGACGCGCTGAGCGTGTTGTCGCTGCAGGCCGTCCGGCTCCTGCAGCTGGAGGGAAAGCTCGACCTGCGGGATTGAGGGCGCCGCGTGGGCTGGTGGGTTCGCCGCAAATCGGAAAGACTGCGACCCGACGGCATACCGGAGGAGGTTCGCGCGACATGCCCCAGCTTCTCTACGAAGAACTCCATCCCGAGTTCGGCGTTCGCATCCGCGGAATCGATGTGAGCAGGCCACTTTCACCCTACCTCGTCACGGAGATCAACGCGGCGATCGACCGATACTCGTTCGTCTGCTTTCCCGACCAGTCGATGGACGACGAACGCCAGCTCGCGTTGACGCGGCAGCTGGGCAATCCGGAGCCCAGCCACACCAGCGTCGGCAGGATCGAGTATTTCGGCACCATCGGGAACGTCCAGAAGGACGGCACGGTACTCGGCAACGCGCACAAGAAGACGATCTTCCTGACCGGCAACAACATGTGGCACTCCGATGCCTCGTTCAAACCGGTGCCGGCATTCCTCTCGGTCATGTGCGCCTACGAGACGCCCTCCGAGGGCGGCATCACGATGTTCGTCTCCCTGCGTGCCGCCTACGACCGCCTGTCACCCGGGCGCAAGGCCGAGCTCGATCCGCTGATCGCCATCCACGACTACGTCTTCTCGCGTTCCAAGGTCGCGCCCGATGCCGTGTCTCCGGAGTTGGCGGCCTCCCTGCCGCCGGTGCGCCAGAGACTGGTCCGCACCAACCCGGCGACGGGAAGGAAGAACCTGTTCCTCGGCAGCCATGTGCGCGAGATCGAAGGCATGGAGCCAGCCGCCGGCCGCGCTCTGATCGACGCGTTGACCGACGAGGCGATCCGGCCCGAGCACGTCTACCATCACCGCTGGCAGCCCGGCGACGTCGTGCTCTGGGACAATCGCTGCCTGCTGCATGCCGGCAGCGGCTACGACGCCGACCGGCACCGCCGCTACATGCGCCAGACGCGCGTCAGCGGAAAATGCTCCTCGCTCGAGGAGGCCGCCTGATCGTGATCGACAAGGCGTCCGACGGCCGGCCGCTCGCCGGGTTGCGCGTGATCGACATCGCCACCTACATCGCTGCACCCTACTGCGCGACCCTGATGGCGGAGTTCGGTGCCGAGGTGATCAAGGTCGAGCAGCCCAGGGTGGGCGATCCGTGCCGGCGGCTGGGCACGGTGGCCGAGTGCGGCGACACGCTGGTCTGGCTGTCGGAAGCACGCAACAAGAAGTCGGTGACGCTCAATCTGAAGTCGCCCAAGGGCGCGGCGATTTTGAAGCAACTCGTGGCAAGGGCCGATGCGCTGACCGAGAACTTCCAGCCGGGCACCCTGGAAGGCTGGGGCCTCGGCTGGGACGTGCTGAGCGCCGTCAATCCGCGCCTCGTGATGCTGCGGGTCTCAGGCTACGGCCAGACCGGCCCCTACAGCCACAAGCCGGGCTTCGGACGAATCGGCAATGCCTTCGGCGGCCTTTCCTTCCTCGCGGGCGATCCCGATGGGCCGCCGGTGACGCCGGGCTCGGCGACGCTCGCCGACTACATGGCCGGGCTCTACGGCGCGCTCGGCGTGATGATGGCGCTGCGCTCGCGCGACGCCACGGGCCGCGGTCAGCAGGTCGACATCGGCCTCTACGAGCCGATCTTCCGCATCCTCGACGAGATGGCGCCGGCCTACGACAAAGCGGGCTTCATCCGCCAGCGCATGGGCGCGGCGGCGCCCAATGTCTGTCCGCACAGCCACTACCAGACCGGAGACGGGCGCTGGATCGCCATCGCCTGCACCAACGACAAGATCTTCGCCCGCATGGCCGGGCTGATGGGCCGCTCCGAAGTGGCCGGCGACGGCATTTACGGCACCATCGCCAGGCGCGAGAGGCAGCGTCCCGCGGTCGACGGCATGGTCGCCGAGTGGGCGAAGCAGCACACGCAACAGGAAGCCGTCCGTCTCTGCGAGGCCGCGGAAGTGCCATGCGGGATCGTGGCGTCAGTCGACGAGATCTTCCTGGACCCGCACTATGCGGCGCGCGGCAACATCGCCCGTGTGAGCGACCCGCGTGCCGGCGAGCTCGCGGTTCCCAATGTCGTGCCGCGCCTCACGGGCACACCGGGCGGCATCGACACGCTCGGCCCCGCCCTGGGACAGCACAATGAGGAGGTTTACGGCGCGCTGCTGGGCATGAGCGCCGGCGACCTGCGCGGCCTGGAGGCCGAAAGCGTGATCTGAGAGGCGCTTGCGAAACGGCACCCATGACGGTGGCCCCGCGCCGGTCGATACTGCGCGTCCGCCGAACTGGCAATGGAGGAACACGCATGGCGCCGAAGCTCGTCGACTACCTGTCCTATGAACCCGAGGAGAACGGAATCCTCTGGATCAGGTTCAACCGTCCGGACCGGCTCAATGCGCTCGTCGGGACGGCGGAGGAAAATGGCACGGTCGCCAAGGTCGGCGAGTATATGCGCGCCGGGGACGACGATCCGAAGATCCGCGTGATCGTGCTCACCGGCGTCGGCCGCGTCTTCTGTGCCGGTGCCGACCTGCGCTCGAAGATGCCGGCGGAGGTGACGGGTGAGGACTTCCCCGGCAGCCGCGGCTCGCACGAGGGGCCCGATGCCGCGCGGCAGCACTTCTATCACGGCTTCACCAAGCTCCACCGCGACATCTCGCTGATCCGCAAGCCGACCATCGCCATGATCAACGGGCCGGCGGTCGGATCGGGCATGGACATGGCGCTCCACTGCGACATCCGCATCGGCTGCGATAAGACGCGCTTCATCGGCTATCACAATGCCGGCCAGATCATCGAGAATGGCGGCTCCTACTATCTGCCGAAGATGGTGGGCCTCGGCCGCGCGCTCGAATTCGCCTACACCGGCGAACTCGACGCCCAGCGCGCCTACGACTGGGGCATGCTCAACCACCTCGTGGATTCGGACAAGCTCGAGGAGACCACACGGGCGCTGTGCGACCGCATCATCAAGGTGCCGCCGCTCGTGCAATGGGTCGGCAAGCGCATCATGCGCGCGGCCCTCGACAGCACCCTCGAGACCACCATGGTTCTCACCTCGAATGCCGGTGGCATCCTGAACGGCTCGGAAGATGCCAAAGAGGCGCGCCGGGCTTTCGCCGAGAAGCGTCCGCCGGTCTTCAAGGGGCAGTGAACGAGGCCGCTCTCAGGCGGCGCGCGGCAGCTCCGCCGCGCGCTGCTTCAGGGCCTGCCAGGCAAGAATCAGCAGGCCGATGACGAACACCGGCATCAACGGAATCCCCATGCCGTTCAGCCGGATGCCGATGTTGGGAATGAGCCACAGCCCGACATAGAAGAGCAGCTCGCCCGGATAGAGATCGGCCTCGACGCGGCGGCGGAAGACCATCAGCGCCGCGGGCATCAGCAGGAGCAGGTCGTAGTTGATCAGATAGGGCGACACCAGGAGCGTGCCGGCCGCGAGGACCGCCGTGGATTCGTCGCTCGGCTCGTGGCGACTGAACGCCCGCCAGACGAGGATCACCGCGGCGACGGCACCGGCCAGTTGCGCCAGGCTTGCGAGAGTGGGCGGAAGGCCGAGGATGCGGCCCGCGACCAGGATCGTCGTGATGAAGGTCGAGACATGCTGGAACATCAGGGCGGCGAATTCCGGCCCGGATCTGTCGCGCGCCATCTCGAAGAACTGGACCCAGAACTCCAGGCCAAATACGGCTAGGCTTGCCAATGCCATGAAGACCGCGGTGGCGATCATCCACGCCAGGACCTTCCATCGGCGCGCCGCCAGCAGCGCGACGGGAACGAGGACGCAGAGCTGGGGCTTGTAGGAGAGCACGCCCAACAGGATGCCTGCGGCCGCCGGCGACCGGTCGACCAGGCGCATCCCGCCGTAGAACAGGCCGATGTTCAGGAAGGCGTTCTGGCCGGCGATCATCGTCCAGAGGGCGGCCGGCGAGGTGAGCGTCGCCATCCAGATCCAGAAGTTGTTCCGACCGGCCAGCAGCGTTGCGAGCGCCGCAGTCGCCGCCATGAAGACGCTGTACGCCGGAAGAACACTGAACCAGGCGAACGGTATGGTCAGGAGAAGCCAGGTCGGCGGGTACATGAAGGGGCGAAAGTTGACCGGCTGCCTGAAGTACTCCGGGTAGTTCAGGTTCTCGAAATCCGAGAAGGCCGCCAGCTGATAGATCACCTCGAGCTTGTTCTCGAGGAACGCGCGGCTGGCTGCATGAAAGACGATGAAGTCGGGAAACAGTAGGGAACGCTGCGGACCGATATACGGACCACCCAGGAAGTAGAGGATGATCGTCAGGGCATCGTACAGGCCGACGACGGCGCAAAACACGATGGCAAGCCGCAGGAGAAGACTCGTCGATCCCGGGTTCCTGCCGGTCGAGGCAACGACCGCGATCTGCCGCAACGATTCCCACCAACGCGGCGCTGACACGCTCTTTCTCTCCTGCACGGCCGACGCGGCGATGATCGCCGAGATTTGCAGATTCACTCCCGGAGCGCCAGACCGGGCATCTCCCCGGCCTTGCGAGGAGCCGTGGTGTCCGAGTGGGCCTTACTGCGGCCAGCCCAGTTCGATCTCGATGACGACCGGTCTGGTCTGGCGCATCGCGGAGTCGGTCGACAGGAATTCGACGTCGCCGTTCACCTTGTCGAGTGCATCCCCGGGCGCGTCGTTCGCAGGCTCGAAGCGGACCGACAGGTTGCAGCCGCCGACCGGCCTTTCGAGGCGACCGCCGTCCCAGCCATTGGTGTAGCCGCCGAGGTCCCAGCCGAAGCCCGTCAGGGTGAAGGGCCTGCCGTTCATGGCCTCGATCTCCTCCAGCGTGGCGCCGTTTGCGACCGGCTTGTCGAGGCCGGTGACGGACACCGGCCAGGTCGATCCGTTGCGGATGATGACGACGTTGGGGCGGGCATAGGCATCGTGCCAGAGGATGTCGATGCGCCTGGCCGGATCCTTCGCGAAGATAACGGTTCCCGGCTCCGTGTTGCCCTCGCCCACGGGAACGTCGGCCCGTTCCACGTTGGCGGCACCGAATACCTGCGCGAGCCTGCGCTCGTTGGAATCACGGGCGAAGGGGCCGGTGCAGCCGAGCATGGTCGGGAGCTGCTCCTGGGCCATCACGGGCGCAGCAACTGTGGCGCAAAGCAGGATCAGGAGGCGTCGGGACAGGAACAGGGACGGTGACATCTCGCTCTCGAACCGCTCTGGCGGCAAAGGCCGTCCGAGCGCCATATTGTGGCCGCTGCAAGGGAGCAGCAGCATGATCGAAGAGTTCGTCTTTTATCACACCCGGCGCTGACGCGAGACCGATGTCATCTCCGATCACACCCCGAAGGCTGGCGACGATCCTGTTCGCGGACGTCTCCGGCTACAGTCGCATGATGCGCGCAGACGAGGAGCGCACCCTCGTCGACCTGCGCGCGCATCTCGCCGAGCTGGTGGCGCCGGTGATCCAGCGCTTCGGTGGCCGCATCGTGAAGACCGTGGGCGACGGCGTGATGGTCGAGTTCGGCAGCGCGGTCGAGGCGGTGCGCTGTGCCGTCGAACTGCAGCGGGGCATGTTTCAGCGCAATGAAGACGTACCGGCGGAGCGGCGGCAGACCTTCCGCATCGGTCTGCACCTGGGAGATGTCATCGCCTCCGACGACGATGTGTTCGGCGACACTGTAAACCTCGCCGCCCGGCTGCAGGGCGTGGCCGAGCCTGGCGCCATCGTCGTGTCGGCTGCCGTCTACGAACAGGTACGCGACAAGCTCGCTCTGCCGTTCCGCGATCTGGGCAACCGCTCGGTGAAGAACATTGATCGGCCGATCCACGTGTACACGCTCGATCACTCGGCGCTCGCGGAGGGAGCGTCCGCGCCGCCCCGGCCACGCCGACGCGCGCGCATGGCAGTTGCGGCCGCAGCCGTTGCCTCGGTCCTGCTGGCCGTCGCGGGCGGCCTGGCCTATTTCTCCGGCCATCTTCTGCCGGCAGAGGAGGCGGTCGCCGCCGCGCCGGTGCCGATCGAGACGGGCCTCTCCGTGGCGGTGCTGGTCTTCGCCAACCAGAGCGGCGACCCAGCCCAAGATTATTTCTCGGATGGGCTGACCGAGGACATCACGCGTGCCCTGGGCCGCTTCAGGCAGCTCACCGTGCTTTCCTACGGCGCGGTGCTGCCGTTCCGTGGAAGGAACGTGTCGCCTCAGGAGATCGGGCGCGTGCTCCGGGCGCGCTACATCGTGGGCGGGACGGTCCGCCGCATGGGACCGCGGGTGCGCGTAACCGTGCAGTTGAGCGATGCCATGACCGGCACACAGCTCTGGTCCGACCATTATGACGACGACCTGGGCGACATCTTCGCTGTGCAGGACCGCATCGCCCGCCGTATCGCGGGGACGTTGGCCACCAACCTGCAGCAGCTCGCCGTGCAACAGAGCCTGCGCAAGCCGACCGACAATCTCGACGCCTACGACATGCTCCTGCGCGGCCGCACCCGCGCGGCGGAGACGACGCCGTCGGGCAACCGGGCAGCGCGCGAGATGCTGGAGAGGGCGATGGCGATGGCGCCGAACTATGCCGACGCCTATGCCGAACTGGCCGGCGTCCATTTCGAACGCGCCACCTTCGGCTGGTCGGAATTCCCCCAGCAGGACATCGATACCGCGATTCGCTACGCCCAGAAGGCGATCGCTCTCGACGATGAGAGCGTGCTCGCGCACGGCGTGCTGGCCCGCGCCTATGCCGCCACCCGCAAGTACGACCTGGCGATGGCCGAATCCGAACGCGCACTCGAGATCAACCCGAGCGATGCGGAGGTGTTGCGGGCGCGGGCCGCGGTGCTGCTGTGGACCGGGCGCGTCGAAGAAGCGATCGCGACGGCGGAGATTGCCAATCGCCTCAACCCCAATATAGGCCCCGAGGCCGCGCTCAATCTCGGCATCGCCTACCTGTTGATCGGCCGTTACGCCGATGCGGTGCGGCTGCTCGAGACTGTCCGCACCCGCTTCCCGGCCTACCCGCTGCTCGACCTGCCACTGGCCGGCGCCTATGCGGAATTAGGCCGAATGACCGAAGCGAAGGAGGCGCTGGAAGAGGGGCTGCGCAAGAACCCGCATCTCGAGGCGGCGAGCTTCGGCACGCGCTTCCAGGATCCGGCACTGCAGCAGCGGCTGGTGGCGAGCCTGCGCAAGGCCGACCTCAAGTGAGGGGAGGCCATGAATTACTGGCTGGGAGTGGCCTTGAGGCTCTGCCAGTGGACGCTGGCGCGCGCCGCGTTCGCCTCGGCTTCCGCGCGAAACCGCTCGGATCCGGCCGCGCTGGCGAAGACGTAGAGACGCCCGTCCGAGATGGTCCAGATCGTCGGGTCGGATTCGCGCAGGTTGCCGTTCGCCATGTTCATGGCGCACTGGCCGCCGAACTGCGGTGAATACCTGTCGGGATCGGCCCTGAAGAGATCACGGTGCTGGGCATTGGCGAAGCGGTAGCGGACACCGTCCCAGACCAGCTCATGCTCGACGCTGCCCGGCGTCGGCTGGCCCAGCACGAAGTAGGCCACGGGATCGTAGCCCTTGAGCCCCAGGCGCGCGGTGCTGGTCTGCCTTGGTTGGGCGCCTGCCGTGGATATTCCCGCCAGGCTGCCGGCGAGACCGGCCGCAGCCATTTCCCAGAGGAACGCGCGACGCGTCGACATTTCGCTCTCCAGTTGTGCCGGCGAATCCGCCGGACCTCCGCGAGGTGGGCCTCAATTGGGGCGGAAGGGTAGCGTTGCGTGAACGCGCGTTCAAGCGGTCAGGCCGAACGCGGGGCCGCGTCGGCCCGGCCGCGTTCGAGCATGCGGTGGGCGATTTCGGTCTCACCGAGCACGATGAGATTGGCGCCCAGTCTCTCGAAGTGCTCCACCGTCGCGCTCGAATGGGCGCGGGCCAGGATATCGAGTTTGGGATTGACGGCGCGGGCCTGCTGGACGATCTGGCCTGCCTCGAAGGGCTCCGGGATCGTAACGTAGAGCCGCCGTGCGCCGGCGAGATTGAGCGCGGCAATGATCGCCGGTTCGGCGGCGTTGCCCGTGAAGACTTCGGCGCCGTCGCTGCGGGCGCGGGCGACGCCGGCATCGCTCGCCTCGACGACGATCATCTTTGCGCCATCGCCCCTCAGCCCGGCGCCGACCAGCGAGCCGACGCGGCCGTAGCCGATGACGATGTCATGGCCGCTGAGGGTCGTCGGCGTGAGGTCGGTGTCGGGTTCGGCGGCGGCCGTGTCGTTAGCCGCGGTTTCCTTGTCGGCGCTCAGGCGCTCAAGCAGTGTGAAGACGAACGGGTTCAGCATGATCGATACGATGGCGCCGGCGAGGACGAGGTCGCGCGACTCCTTCGGCACCATGCCCAGGCCGATGCCGATGCCGATCAGGATGAAGGAGAATTCGCCGATCTGCGCCAGGCTCGCCGAGACGGTGAAAGCGGTCGACCGGCTGTGGCCGAAGGCGCGGACGATGAGGTAGGCGGCAGCCGACTTGCCGACGATGATGATCGCGATGGTCGCCATCACGGCCAGCGGCGCATCCACGAACACCATCGGATTCAGCAGCATGCCGACCGAGACGAAGAACAGCACCGCAAAGGCGTCGCGCAACGGGATGGCTTCTTCGGCCGCGCGCTGGCTGAGGTCGCTCTCGCCCAGCACCATGCCGGCGAAGAAGGCGCCGAGGGCGAAGGAGACGTCGAAGAAGTAGTGCGCGCCGTAGGCGACGCCGAGCGCGACGGCGTACACGGCGAGCCGGAACAGTTCGCGCGATCCGGTATGCGCAGTGTAATGCATCAGCCAGGGGATGACGCGCCGACCAACGACCAGCATGATTGCCACGAAGATCGAGACCTTGGCCAGGGTCGCGAGAAGGCTCAGCAGAATCTGGGTCGGCGGTATGCCCTTGCCTTCCGTCGCCACCGCGAGGGCCGGCAGCAGGACCAGCGCCAGCACCATGGCGAGGTCCTCGACCACCAGCCAGCCGACGGCAATCCGGCCGCGATGCGTCTCGAGGATGTGACGGTCCTGCAGGGCACGGATGAGCACGACGGTACTGGCCACCGAGAGCGCGAGGCCGAAGACGAAGCCGGCCAGCGGCGGCCAGCCGAGCGCCCAGGAGAGACCGGCGCCCATCAGCGTTGCGACGGCGATCTGGCCGATGGCACCGGGGACGGCGATGCGTCCGACCGACAACAGATCCTTGAGGGAGAAGTGCAGGCCCACGCCGAACATGAGCAGGATGACGCCGATCTCGGCAAGCTCCGTGGCCAGGGCCGGGTCGGCCGTGAAGCCCGGCGTATAGGGGCCGACCATGACGCCGGCCAGCAGGTAACCGACCAGGGGCTGAACCCGCAGCCTCTGCGCGATCAGGCCGAGCACGAAGGCGAGCATCAGTCCCGCAGCGATCGTCGCAATGAGCGGGGTCTGATGCTCCGGCATCCGGTTTCTCTCAGCGAGTGAATGGGTGTTTCTGGTGTGGCGCGCCTCCTCCGAAATTGCAATCAGTCTGAGCGGAATTGGAGGTTTGAGATGACGATATCGCGACGCACACTGCTGGGCGGCGGCCTGGCCTTGTCGATGGCCGGTGCCGCTGGAGTGCCGGCGCGGGCGCAGGCCTATCCCACCAAGCCGATCCGCTGGATCGCGCCCTTTGCCGCCGGCGGCAACTACGACCTGACGTCGAGGCTGGTGGGCGAGGGGATGTCGCGTAGCCTCGGTCAGGCGGTGATCGTCGACAACCGGCCGGGTGCTGGCGGGCTGGTCGGGGCCGAAGCGGCAGCCAATGCGCCGGCGGACGGCTACACCGTCGTCATGGGCAGCTTCAGCGTGCTCTACGTTTCGCCCTACCTTGCGGGAAAGCCCTCGCTGGTGCCGATGTTCGCGCCGATCAGCCTGTTGTCGACCGTGCCGATGATCCTCGTGGGCAAGGCGGACGGGCGCTTCGCCGACATCCGCGCGGCCCTGGCCGAAGCCAAGGCCAAGCCCGGCACGGTCAGCATCGGTCATGCCGGCAACGGCACGACCAACCACATCGCCATCCTCCGCCTCGAGATGAACGAGGGCGTGAAGTTCAACATCATTCCCTACAAGGGTTCGGGCCCCGGCCTCACCGACCTGATGGCGGGGCAGATCGACCTCTACATGGACCAGCTCACGACCTCCCTGCCGCACATCAAGTCCGGAAAGCTCAAGGGCCTGCTGGCGATGAGTCCGGACAAGGTCGCGCAGTTGCCGGAGATGCCCTCGCTCACCGACATCGGCAGCAAGCCTTTCGACGGCGGCACGACGGCGGGTGTGCTGGCGCGCGTCGAGACGCCCAAGCCGATCCTCGACACGCTGAACGGCGCCGTCGTGAAGGCGCTCAAGGAGCCCGGCATTGCCGCGAAGCTGGTGGAACTGGGCGCCGTGCCGCGGCCCTCGACGATGGAGGAGTTCGCAGCCTACATGAAGGATCAGGAAGTGGGCGTTAGCGCACTTGTGAAGTCCGGTTTGTTGAAACCGTCGTGAGCGGGTGTCATGTCGACGGCATGACAAAGCTCTTCAGGACGATCGCGCTGGCCTCGATCTTTGCCGTGACCGGCGCATTGGCGGGGTGCGGGAAGTCGGGCATCCCGCAGGACGACAGGTACCAGCCGCACGGCAACGCCAGCTGGGAAAACTGGCGCGGCTGACGGGACGAAGGGGTCGCCCTCAGGCGATCTCCTTCATCACCGCCCACAGGTCGGCCTTGCGTTCGAAGCCGATGCCGGGTGAATCGGGCAGCGACACGCGCCCGTCGACCACGGCGCAGTCGTCGGCGAAGCCGCCGAACGGCGCGAAGACCTGCGGATAGGATTCGTTGCCGCCGCATTGCAGGCCGACGGCGATGTTCAGAGCGAACTGGTGACCGCCGTGCGGCACGCAGCGCCGCGGAGACCAGCCGTGGGCCTTCAGCATCTCGATCGTTCGCAGGTACTCGACCAGCCCGTACGAGAGGGCGGGATCGTATTGCAGGATGTCGCGGTCGGGCCGCAGTCCGCCATGGCGGATCAGGTTCCGCGCGTCCTGCATCGAGAACAGGTTCTCGCCGGTGGCGAGCGGCGGGGCGTACTCGGTGGCGAGCGCGGCGTGCGCCAGATAGTCGAGTGGGTCGAGCGGTTCCTCGTACCAGCGCAGGCCGAAGCCCGCGATGGCGCGGCCGAACTCGATCGCGCTGGTGAGGTCGAACTTGCCGTTGACGTCGACGGCCAGCCGCTCGCCGGCGCCGACGATTTCAAGCACCGCCTCGATGCGCTTCAGGTCCTCGGCCAGCGGTACCCCGCCCACCTTCATCTTTACGCAGGAATAGCCGAGGCCGAGATAGTGCTTCATCTCGTCCTGCAGCCCCTCCAGCCCCTTGCCGGGGTAGTAGTAGCCGCCGGCGGCATAGACCCAGGCTTTCTCGTCCGCCTGCCCGCCATTGTAGCGGTCGGCCAGCAGCTTCCACAGCGGCACCCGCTTGGCCTTGGCGACCGCATCCCAGATCGCCATGTCGAGCACGCCGACGGCGACGGAGCGCTCGCCGTGCCCGCCCGGCTTCTCGTTGGCCATCATCGCAGCCCAGCATTTCGCCGGATCGAGCAGTCCCTCGGCATCGAGCAGGGAGTCGGGCTTGGCCTGGTTGAGGCGCGGGATGAAGCGTTCTCCCAACAGACCATGCTGCGCGTAGCGGCCGTTCGAATTGAATCCGAAGCCGACCACCGGCTTGCCGTCGACCATCACGTCGGTCACCACGGCCACGACCGAAGCGGTCATCTGGCTGAAGTCGATGTAGGCGTTGGCGATGTTGGAGCGGATAGGCGAAACGATGTCGCGGATGGCGACGATGCGCATGGAAACGTCCGTATCTGGAAGGCTTGGACCTGGGGATCCAAGACGGGTCTGGACGTTCTACAGGTGGGCGCGGGCGACGGCCAGCAGCCGGGGCGGGGTGACGGGCTTCCGCAGAAAAAGGGTGTCGGACAGATCGGCGGGGACGATTGCGGGATTGCTGGCCGAAACGAACACGAAGGGTACTCCCCGCTCGCGCAGATGTTTGGCCAGCGGGAAAGCCAGGCCGTCCGCCAGCTGCACGTCGAGGAAACCGAAATTAATGTGCTCGGCCGCAAAGGCCATCGCCTCGCCGGTGCTGGTGGCAACGACTGGGGTGCAATCGAGTTGATCGCGGACGAGCGCTGCCAACTGGTCGGCTACGAGTTCGTCGTCCTCAACTATGAGAATGTGCTTGCTCATGGCCAGAAGCGGAACGCGCGTGCACTGGGCAGGTTCCGAAGAGAGTCGCCGGAAACCTTATTGCCTGTCGGACGTGGTATGCCACAGATGCGGCGAGCGTTTCCTATCGCTGCGCCGGGACGATTCTCCGCCCACCAGGTGCTGCGTGCAGCCACGGTGGCACTTCAGGCGGGCGTCGACGTGCGCTTCTCCGATCCTTTTGAGACGGACACGAACGCCCATGGCGAGCTGTCGGGGCGCGTGCGCAAACATAAGGTTTTCGGATTGTTGATGGGGGAACGGACCGATGGCTGAGCCGGGGGTGCCCGTCGACCTCACCAACTGTGACAGGGAGCCGATCCACCTTCTGGGAGCGGTCCAGCCGTTCGGCTTCCTCGTGGCGCTCGACAGCACGCAGTGGGTCATCACGCGCCTGTCGCGCAACGCTGCCGCGTGGCTGGGTGCCGGCCCTGCCGAACTGGTCGGCCGGCCGATCGAGGACGTGTTCACGCCCGAATCCATCCATCTGATCCGCGGCCAGCTCCAGACCGCCGTTTTCACCAGTACCGTTGCGCGCGCCTTTTCCGTGGCCCTGCTTGCCGACACTCCCCGGTTCGACCTGGCCGTACACGTCAATGACGACATGATCATTATCGAGGCCGAGCCGTGTATCGATGAGCAGGGCGTGAATTCGGGCGCTCTGGTGCGCGCGATGATCGCGCGCCTGCAGCAGACGCCCGACCTCAGGACCTTCTACCGGGTCGCGGCACGGGAGATGCGGGGCCTCACCGGCTTCGACCGGGTGATGGTTTATCGCTTCGATCACGACGGCTCGGGCGAAGTGATCGCGGAGTCGGCCCGCGGCGGCCTGGAAAGCTATCTCGGGCTGCACTATCCGGCATCAGACATTCCACGGCAGGCGCGCATCCTCTACGAGCGCAACTGGCTGCGCATCATTCCGGACATTTCGGCCAAGCCCGTGGGCGTCGAGCCCGGCCTGATTGCCGGCCGCCCGCTCGACCTGTCGATGAGCGTGCTGCGCAGCGTTTCGCCCATTCACATCGAATACCTGCAGAACATGGGTGTCGGCGCCTCCATGTCGGTGTCGATCCTGCGTGATGGAAAACTGTGGGGCCTGTTCGCCTGCCATCACTACGGCCCCCATGCCGTGCCGTTCGAGAGGCGCACGGCGGCGGAACTGTTCGGTCAGATGTTCTCGCTGCTGATGGAGAGCCGGGAGCGCGACAGCGAAGCGGCCTACGAGGCGCGTGCGCGCAAACTGCACAACCAGCTCGTCACCGTCATGGCGGCCGAAGCGACTCGCTTCGACAGCATCGTCTCCCATCTCGACGAGATAGCCGATCTCCTTTCCTGCGACGGGATCGGCGTATGGACCGGCGGGCACGCCACCTTGCAGGGCATGGCGCCGAACCAGGATCAGTTCGCCGGTCTGATCGGCCATCTGGTGCAGCGCGATCTCCGGGACGTGTTCGCCACATACGAGATTCGCGCCGAATACCCGCCGGGCGGCGACTTCGCCGACCGTGCGGCCGGCATGCTGGTGGTGCCCCTGTCCCGTCCGGCACGGGACTTCCTCATCTTCTTCCGCAAGGAAGTCGCGCGGTCGGTGAACTGGGCGGGCGATCCCAGCAAACCTGTCGTCGTCGGCCCTCTCGGGGCGCGCTTGACGCCGCGCAAGAGCTTCGAGCTCTGGCGCGAGACGGTGAGCGGCCAGTCGACGCCTTGGCAGCCGGTCGACACCCGCATCGCGGAGAGCCTGCGGGTGAGCTTGCTCGAGGTCATCCTGCGTCTCTCCGACATCACCGAGGTCGAGCGCCGGCGGGCGCAGGAGCGGCAGGAGCTGCTGATCGCCGAGCTCAATCACCGGGTCCGCAACATCCTGGGCCTGATCCGTGGCGTCATCTCGCAGAGCCGCGACCCGTCGCTCACGGTCGATGCCTTCACCGACGTCGTCGGGGGACGCATCCAGGCGCTGGCGCGTGCCCACGACCAGATCACCGCCGACAACTGGGGGCCGGCTTCGTTCCGTGGACTGGTCGCTGCGGAGGCGGGCGCCTATCTCGGCGGCAAGGCGACGCGCGTGCGTCTGTCCGGGCCGGAAATGCTGCTGGAGCCGCAGGGCTTCACC
>JAGNNA010000132.1 GCA_017990895.1 Reyranella sp. | reverse complement strand
CGCCGAGGCGCCACCCGCCGGCAGGGCCGTCAGCAGGGCCGCGATTGCGGTCCGTCGCGTCAACGACTTCATTTCCGGAAGCCTCCCGTCGCCGGCTATTGTTGCCGCATGATAACCGAGGGCAGGCTGGGCGCACGCGCCGTCATCGTGGGAGTGGGTATTGCGGGGCTTGCGGCCGCGGCGGCGCTCGCACCGTTCTTCGAAACGATCGAGATCTTCGACAAGGATGACCTGCCGGACACGCCGCGTCCGCGACGGGGCATTCCTCAGGATCTTCAGGTCCACATCCTGTTGAAGGGCGGTGAACTGGCGCTCGAGAGCCTGCTTCCAGGCATACGCGCGGCATTGCGGGCC
This sequence comes from Reyranella sp., assembly GCA_017990895.1. Classification (GTDB taxonomy): domain Bacteria; phylum Pseudomonadota; class Alphaproteobacteria; order Reyranellales; family Reyranellaceae; genus Reyranella. Next base: position 11,864 of record JAGNNA010000132.1, on the reverse strand, counting down.
GAGGGGGCGACCGAGGTGCGCCAGAGCGAAGACGTCTCGATCTGGGAGCGGGACGCCTGGCAGGCGACTCGCGACCTTGGTTACAGCCAGTTCATGATGAGCCGGCCGGCTTTCGAACACGTGCTCCGACGGCGGGTTCTGCAGCTCGGCAATGTCGTGATCCAGGATCGGACACCGGTCGAGTCGCTCCCATCGGGCGCCGATCTGACGGTCATCGCGACGGGGCGAGGGGACGGGCTGCTGGCGGGTGTCTCTGTGCCTGAAACCGTGCTCGGGATCGAAGTCAGCTACAGCTCGGCCCGTTTTGCCAAGCCGGCCCGCTTCCGTGGCGAGGGAAGGTTCATCGCCTGCATTCCGCAGCCGCCGGACGACCGCTATGGGCTTGTCTGCCCGGTCGAGAACGACGAGTGGCTGATCACGCTGAGCAGCCGCTTCGACGACAGAGTGCCGGACGATCTCGACGGCTTCCGCGCCTATGCCGAGGCCCTGCCGGTGCCGGACATTGCCGAGCGCCTGCGCGAGGCCGTGCCGCTGACGCCGGTGCGCCGGTATCGGATCGCCGAGGCAAGATGGCGGCATTTCGATCGCGGGGCGGCTTTGCCGCCGCGTGTGTTGCCGGTCGGCGACTGCATATCGAGCTTCAACCCGACCTTTGGACAAGGCATGTCGGTCGCGGCCGGGCACGCCGTCGCCCTGCGCGACGTGCTGGCGACTTGGCGCGGCAATCTCGACGGCGTCGCGGCGGCCTACCTGCCGCGGGTGGCCGAGGTGAGCCGGCAGGCCTGGTCGCTCGCCTCGATGGTCGATCTCGAATACGCGCGCACGAGAGGCGAGCGGCCGGCGAACTTCGGGAAGATCGTGGCCGGCACCGAGGCGATGCGGCGGGCGGCAGTGCTGCATCCCGAGGTGCAGCTCCTGCGTTTCGAGATCAGCAATCTGGTGAAGCCCGACTCGGCAGCCCGCAGCGGACCGGCGGCGCGTCTGGTGGCCCGCGAGATGGCCCGTGCCGGAGGGCGGGCGCGTGAGCGTTGAAGCGCGCTCCGATCTCGACGCGCTGCGGCGGGACATGTGGGAACGGCAGCGGCAGGCGAGGGTGGCCGTACGGATCTACAACCGCGGCTCCTGGATCAGGTTCCTGCTGGTGTTCGTCCCGGTGCCCTTGGTCGTCGTGACCTTCCGGCTCTACCTGGAGGCTTGGCACTATTACATCCTGGGTGGTGCCTTCATCTTCTTTGCGGGCCTGCTCTACGTATTGGACGACCGCGCGGCCGACCGGCGGGAAGCGGCGCTGCGGGCCGCCAAGACCGCGCGGGCGGCCTACCAGGAAGCGCGGTCGGCGCCGCTGGCCTAGAGGCGATTGCGCGCCGTGCAGCGGCATTTGTCGACCTGGTGCAGTTCGACCATGTTGCCGCACGGATCGTTGAAGAAAAGCTGCAACGAGTCGGGGCTGGTGAGACCTTCGATCGCCCAGTACTTCACGCCCATGCGCTCCAGCTCCTTGCGACTCTCGACAATGTCGGACACGGCCAGGGCAATGTGCGGAAGCGTCGGGTCCTGGCCGGGGCCTTTGGCCACGGGCGAGGGCTGGTTTCCGCCGAACAGGTGGATCTGGCCGACCTCGCCGACATTGATCCAGAGGCCGGGGATGCCGGGAATAGTCGGGCGGCTCGTGTCGCGCTGCAGGCCCAGCACGTCACTGTAGAAGGTCGCGGTATCTTCCAGCTTCTCCGCGCCGTCGTCGAGCCGGTATCCGGTGTGATGAATCTCCAGAACCTTGATCGCCATCGTCGTTCCCTCCGTTATCTTCTTGTGCGTCGGCCAATCAGCAGGATCAGCGGGATCGCCATTGCCGAGGCGGCCGTATAGAGGCCAAAGGCATTGATATAGCCGATCATCGCCGCCTGCCTGTTGATCTCCCGGGACAGTTTCGCGAGACCCGACACGGTCTCGTAGTCCCAGCCACCCGTGACCCAGGGCAAGGCCAGCGACTTGTTATAGGGGTTCACCAGCTCGACCATGCGGCTGTAGTTGGTGCTGGTCGCCCGCACGATCTCGGCGACGCAGATCGAAATGAAGAAACTGGAGCCGATGTTGCGCAGCAGGTGATAGACCGCCGTGCCCTCGGCGAGGTTGGCGCCGCTCATGTTCGAGAAGGTGACGAGGGTGAGCGGCACCCAGATGACGCCGACGGCGATGCCCTGCAGCAGGCTGTTCAGCATCAGCGTCGTCATGTCGACGTTGAGGTCGATCGCCATCAGCCAGACGCCAGACAGGGTTTGCACCGTGAAGCCCGCGATCAGGCCTATGCGCGGATCCATGCGGCCGACGAAGATGGCGAGGAAAAAGCCAAGGGTCGCGCCGACACCGCGCGCCGCGATGACCTCGCCGATCAGCGCGTCGGGGAAGCCTGCATGCTGCTGCAGGAGCGGCGGCAGCAGCACCATCGGCGTGAAGTTCAGCATGCCGTAGATCAGCACCAGCACGAGGCCGATCGAGTAGTTGCGGTCAAGCAGCAGTTTCAGGTTAAGGAAGGGCCGCTCGGCGGTGAGGCTGTGGGCGAGAAAGATCCAGAACGACACCACGGCGATGAAGGTCTCGATCTGGATCTCGGCCGAGTCGAACCAGTCGAGTCGCTGGCCGCGCGACAGCACGAGCTGCACGCAGGCGATGGCGACGGAAAGCGACAGGAAACCGGTCCAGTCGAGCCGGGCCTGGCCGGTCGGGCGGTCGTAGGGCAGCGTGAGGCGAAGGCCAGCGAACGAGAGCAGACCCACCGGCACGATCATGTAGAAGGCCCAGCGCCAGCTGTAGATCTCCGACAGCATGCTGCCGACGGTCGGGCCGATCACCGGGCCGATGACGACGGCCATGCCGAAGATCGAGGTCACTAGCCCCTGCTGTCGCTTCGGGAAGGTATCGAGCAGGATGGTTTGCGACAGCGGGATGACCGGCGCGCCGAGGGCGCCCTGCAGCACCCGCCAGAGGATTAGACTCTCCAGAGAATCCGCCAGCCCGCACATCAGGGTGGTGAGCGTGAACGCCAGGACCGACCAGATCATGGTTTCGCGGCGACCGAACCGCGCCGTCAGCCAGCCGGTCATCGGCGTCGCAACGGCGGTGGCCAGGATGTTGAAGGTCATGGCCCAGGCGATCTCGTCCTGGGTGGCCGACATGGTGCCCTGCATCTGCGGCAGCAGCGTCGAGGCGATCAACAGGGTGGTCGCGTACAGGGTCGAGCCGAGGACCACCATGACGAGAATCAGGATCCGCTTGCCCAGCGAGGTTTCGGTCTCGGCGGCAGGCGGAGCGGCGTCGGCGGTGGTGGCACTTGAAGTCATGGCCTAGGCTATTGTAGCCTAGACAACAATCTCGAGCGAGCAGCCTTGGGCCCCGACGACGACGAATATATCGGCTACGTGCTCTCCGACGTGGCGCGCCTGATCCGCACCGTGTTCGACCGGCGCGTGCGCGACATCGGCCTGACCCGAGCCCAGTGGCTGGTCCTCACGCGTCTGTATCGCCGGCCAGGCGCCAGCCAGACCGAACTCGCCGACATGCTGGAGATCGACCGCGCCAGTGCCGGCCGCATGATCGACCGCATGCAGAAGAACGGCTGGGTCGAGCGCCGCGCCGACAGCGACGACCGGCGCATCAACCGCCTCTATCTCACGGCCGACGCCCGCCGCGCGCACAAGGACATGTGGGCGGTCGCCGAGGCCACCGTCGACGACGCGCTGGCGCCGCTCTCTGCCGCCGAGCGCGAGCAATTCACCCGCTTGGCGGCACGGGTGAAGGGACAACTCCAGTCGATGGCGGGAGCGCACGGCGCATGAGCCGCCGACCGGTTCCCGTCCTGCGGCTCGTACTGCTGTTTGCGGTGCCCTTGCTGGCGGCCGGTGGAGCAGGCTGGTGGTGGCTGTCGGGCGGCCGCTACGTCTCGACCGACAATGCCTATGTGAAGGCGCATATCGTCCAGATCGCGCCCGAAGTGTCCGGCCAGATCCGGCGGGTGCTTACCCGGGACCACGCCTCCGTCGAGGCCGGGGCCCAGCTGTTCACCATCGAGTCCCGGCCTTTCCGGCTGGCGCTCGACAGCGCCGAGGCCGAACTCGATTCGGCGCGTGCCCATGTCGAGAACCTGCGCGGCATCTGGCGCGAGGCGGTCGCCGAACTGGCCGACGCCGAGGCACGGGCGGACTATTTCCAGCGGCAAGCCCAGCGCCAGGAAGAGCTCGCGGCGAAGGGCGTGGCCTCCGCCAGCAAGCGCGACGAATCGCAGAATGACGCGCGCGCGGCGGCCGATCGCGTGGCGACAGCGCGGGAGAAGCTGCGGCGCGTGCTGGCGGCCCTGAACGGCGATCCACAGCTCGCCGTCGAGGCCCATCCGCTGGTGCGAGAGAAGACGGCGGCGCGGGAGAGAGCTGCGCTCGATCTCGCCCGCACGACGGTACGAGCGCCGGTCGACGGGGTGGTGGTCAACATGCGCCTGCAACAGGGCGAGCAGGTCAAGGCGGCGACGCCACTCTTCTCGCTGGTGGTGTTGAGCCGCCCGTGGGTCGAGGCGAACTTCAAGGAAACCGAACTCACGCATGTGAAGGTCGGGCAGAAGGCCACCGTGGTGCTCGACACCTATCCCGACGTGAAGTGGGACGCGCTGGTCGAAAGCGTGAGCCCGGCGACGGGGGCGGAATTCGCGATCCTGCCGCCTCAGAATGCCAGCGGAAACTGGGTCAAGGTCGTGCAGCGCCTGCCGGTGAAGCTGCGGCTGCTGCCGCATGCCGGGGAACCGCCGCCGCGCGCCGGCATGACCGCGACGGTGAAGATCGACACCGGCCGCCAGCGCGATGTCACGAGTCTGATGGGCGGGACGAAGGATGTGCCGCCGGCACCTGCGTCACCGCCGCACGACGTCACGGCACAGTCGAAGTAGCTTCATTGGAGCGCGCCACTGGAGTGGCGCGCTCCAATGAAGGAGGTCACCCACACGCCACCGAATAGATGTGCTGGACCTCGCCCGGCAGCGGCATCGCCTGCCATGTCCTGCCGGCGTCGCAGGTGCCGAAGACCTCGCCGTCGTAGCGGGCGCCGATATAGACCTGTCCGGCGTCGGTCGGATGCAGGCCGATCGACATGATCGTGCCGTGCACCTGGACCTTGTCGAAGCGCGTCCAGCTCTCGCCACCATCCTCGCTGCGATAGAGGCCGCCGTCCTTGCTTGCCGCGGCGACCGACAGGGCGGAGTAGAGTGTGTTGGGCTCGACCGGCGAGACCCGGATGTCGCGGCCGTATGTAGTGGGTGAAAAGCGGCCGACTTCCATGTCCTTCCAGGTACGGCCCTGGTCGCTGCTGCGGAACAGGCCCATGCGCACGGCCAGCCACAGGCCGTCGGGGTCGGCCGGGTTGATGGTGACGGCGTGGCCGTCGAGCATTCCCTCGGCCGTCGTGTCGCTCACGATCCGGCTCTTGAGATGCTCCTGCTCGGCGAGCTTCAGGAGGCCAGCGCTGCAATCGGTCCAGGTCTGGCCGAGGTCGATGCTGCGCATGACGCCGTTGATCTCGAGCGCGGCGTAGAGCTCCTCATGGCGCCTCGGGTGCTGGACGAGCCGCATCACGCGCGATGCGAAGGGGCCCGTGCAGTGCGTGTCGATGGCCGGGGTGGGGAGGGCATGCCACGAAGCACCGCCATCGTCGCTGCGGTAGACGCCGATGGGCGAGGCGCCGGCGAACACACGTTCCGGATCGCGCGAGTCGACGAGAAAGGACCAGACCTCCCGGCCGGAATCGGGGAAGGCGGTCCGGCGGAAGGTGGCGCCGCGGTCAGTGCTGCGCCACACGCCGTCGTTGGTGCCGGCGAAGACGATCTCGGGATTCTTCGGATGGACGAAGATGGTGAAGGCCTGGACCGTCCCCAGCACATGCTGCCAGTCGCCGCCCGCGGCCGGGCGGCGGAAGACGCCGACGCGGCCCGTATGATCGGGCTTTCCGAAATAACCGGCTACTCCGACATAGATGTTCGACTTGTCTCGTCCGATCGTCATGGCTCTCCTCCGGCTTTCTTCTGTCTATTGTGGTGATGAGATTATCGCTTCCAGAGCGGCAAGTCCGTCCGTGAGAGCGGCCGGGCCGGGTTGCAGGATCAGAGGCGATTTGATCTCGTGAAGTCGTCCGCTCCTGACGGCGGGCACGGTCTCGAATCCCGGCCGGGCGACGACCTTCTCCTGCTTGAACTTCTTGCCACACCAGGATCCGACAATGATGTCAGGCGCCCGTCGGATGACCTCCTCGCGCGTGACGATCCGGTCTTTGGCCGATTTGCAGGTTGCGAGTTCGGGGAAGATGTCCGTGCCGCCCGCCGCCTCGATCAGTTCCGACACCCAGGCGATCCCGGAAATCATGGGCTCGTCCCATTCCTCGAAATAGACCTTGGGGCGATTGGTCCTCTGCGCCGCTCGCCGGCGCGTGTCCTCGAGATTGTCGGCAAGCCGGTTCGCGAGGTCCGAAGCGCGGTCCTGCGCGCCGACCAACGCGCCGAGCGTCCGGACCATGCCCAGGATTTCCGCGACTGTCCTCTGATTGAAGGCATGGACGGCGACGCCCGCCCGAATGAGCGACGCCACGATATCGGCCTGCAGGTCCGAAAAGGTGAGGACCAGGTCCGGCCGCAGGGCGAGGATCTTGGGAATGTCGGCGGAGATGAAGGCCGAGACCCGGGGCTTCTCCCGGCGCGCCTGCGGTGGCCGGACGGTGTAGCCCGAGACGCCGACGATCCGGTCCTGCTCACCCAGCAGGTAGAGGGTCTCGGTGGTTTCCTCTGTCAGACAGACGATGCGTTCGGGCAGGTACATGGTACGCGGTGTCGAAGGGGAGGCCCCGTGACAGTCGGCATTCGGCCATCACGGGGCTGCGGTTCAGTTTTTCTTGACCAGGGGACACTCGCTGTTGGTCAGGGGGCGAAACGCCTCCTCGCCGGAGATCTTGGAAAGCAGCTTGTAATAGTCCCACGGACCCTTCGACTCGGAGGGCTTCTTGACCTCGAAGAGGTACATGTCGTGCATCTTGCGGCCATCCTCGCGGACGTAGCTCGGCCCGAAGATCGGATCGTCCCACTTGGCGGCCTTCATCGCGGCCATCACCTTTTCGGCGTTGTCCGTCCCGGTCGACTTCACTGCGTTCAGGTAGGCGAGCGTCGCGGAATAGAAGCCGGCCTGCACACTGGTCGGCATTTTGCCGTTGAACCTGGCGGCGAACTTCTTGGCGAAGGCGCGGGTGCGATCGTTGAGATCCCAGTAGAACGCCTCCGTGAGGTTCAGGCCCTGTGCACGCTCGAGACCCAGCGAGTGGATGTCGGAGATGAAGACCAGCAGGCCGGCAAGCTTCTGGCCGCCCTTCACGATGCCGAACTCCGAGGCCTGCTTGATCGAGTTGATCGTGTCGCCGCCGGCATTGGCGAGTCCGATGATCTGTGCCTTCGACGCCTGCGCCTGAAGCAGGAACGACGAGAAGTCGTTGGTGTTGATCGGATGCTTGACGCCGCCGACAACGGTGCCGCCGGCCGCTTTGACGACGGCGGAAACGTCACGCTCCAGCGCATAGCCGAAGGCATAGTCGGCGGTGAGGAAGAACCAGGTCTTGCCGCCGGCCTTCACGACAGCGGAGCCGGTGCCGTTGGCCAGCGCGGCAGTGTCGTAGACCCAGTGGATCAGGTAGGGATTGCAGAGCTTGCCGGTCAGATCCGACGAGGCGGGATCGGGGGCGATGAAGATCTTCTTCTTGTCGCCGGCCACGCGGGCGGCGGCGATCGACGAAGAGGAGGCGCCGGCGCCCATCACCATGTCGACCTTCTCGTTGTCGTACCAGCGGCCGACCGTGGTCGCCGCGACATCCGCCTTGTTCTGGATGTCGCCGGACACGAGTTCGATCTTCTGGCCGAGCACGGAGCCGCCGAAATCCTCGATCGCCATCTGGACGGCGAGCACCGCGCCCGGGCCGTTGATGTCGGCGTAGAGGCTCGACAGGTCGGTCGCGACGCCGAGCTTCAGGGTGTTGTCGGAAAGCTGGGCGGCCGCGGGCAGGGCCAAGGCCGCAAGGCAGAATGCGGCCGTGCTGAACAGGTTACGTCTCATCGTTTCTCTCCCTAGGCTTTGTTATTGAGCGAAGCCTATCAAGGCTCCGGCATTCTGCAAGGCGGAGGAGACATCCCATGATCGAGAAAATTCTGGACATCCCGACCCGGGACGGGGCGATGGAAACCTTCATCTGCCATCCGGAGAGGGGCGGCCCGTACCCGCCGGTCCTGTTCCTGATGGACGCGCCGGGCATCCGCGAGGAGCTCTATGACATGGCGCGCCGCCTCGCGACGGTCGGCTACTACGTGATGCTCCCCAATCTCTACTATCGGGCCGGGACCGATACGAAGTACGGGCCGGACGTGCTGACGCACGGCAGCGACGAGCACAAGCGCATGCGGGCCGTGCGCACCAAGATGACGATTCCACCAGTCATGGACGATGTGGCGGCGATGATCGCTTATGCCGACGCGCAGAAGGAATCGAAGAAGGGTCCGGTCGGCACCCACGGCTACTGCATGAGCGGTCCGTACTCGCTGGCGGCGGCTGCGCGCTACCCGGATCGTATCGCGGCGGCGGCGTCCTTCTACGGGACATGGCTGGTGAGCGACGCGGTCGAGAGTCCACATCTGACTCTCGGCAAGGCGAAGGGCGAGCTCTACATTTCCTGCGCCGAGCATGACGAACTGGCGCCGCCCGAAATGGTCAAGGAACTGAAGGCCCTGTTCGACAAGTCCGGCGCGAAGGGCGAGCTCGAGGTCCATCCGACGGTGCACCACGGCTTCGCTTTCCCGCAACGGTGGTGCTACGACAAGCCGGCTGCCGAGCGGCACTGGGAGCGCCTGATCGCGCTCTACCGCCGAAACCTCGGCTGACAAGAGAAGGGGGGGCTCTCAATGGACGGACAAGTCCTGACGCAGATGGAGATCGACCAGCGTGTCTTCGATCTCTACGACGAATACTGCCATGGCGGCATGGATCGCCGGACCTTCCTGTCGCGAGCCGCCGCGGTGACGGTCGGCGGGTTCGCCATGGCGCAAGCCCTGCTGCCGCGCTACGCCCAGGCCCAGACGATCTCTTTCACCGACGACCGTATCAAGGCCACCTACGTGACCTATCCGTCGCCTGGCGGCACGTCGGGGACGATGCGCGGCTATCTGGTCCAGCCGAAGGGCAACGGTCCGTTCCCGGTGGTCCTGGTCGTCCACGAGAATCGTGGCCTCAATCCCTACATCGAAGATGTGGCACGCCGCGCGGCGACCGAGGGCTTCCTGGTGCTGGCGCCGGACGGGCTCTTTCCGGTCGGCGGGTATCCCGGCAACGATGATGACGGACGCACGCTGCAGGCCAAACTCGACCAGGGCAAGCTGCGGACCGACATGGTGAACAGCGCGCGCTTCCTGAAAACTCATGCAATGTCGACCGGGAAGCTCGGTGTCACAGGCTTCTGCTGGGGCGGCGGCACGACCAACTTCCTGGCAGCGACCCTGGGGGCGGAGATGAGTGCCGGCGTGCCGTTCTACGGCCCGGCGGCGGAGACCGCATCGGTGCCGAACATCAAGGCGCCGCTCTTGGTGCAGTATGCTGAGAGCGACGAGCGCATCAATGCGATGTGGCCAGCCTACGAGACGGCGCTGAAGGCCAACGGCGTGCCCTACGAGATGTTCATCTATCCCGGCACGCAGCACGGCTTTCACAACAATTCGACGCCGCGCTACAACGAGGCCCAAGCCAAGATCGCCTGGGACCGCACCATCGCGTTCTTCAAGAAGAACCTGGCATAGGACGCTTCGTCGTCTTGAGCGAAGCGCCGAAGGCGCGCAGTCGAAGGACGACGGGAGTTTTTCGCGCTCAGGCGGCTCTCGCAGGCTTGGGCTTCGTGGCCTGCCAGTCGTCGAGTTTCGCGCGGGCCCCGTTCCTGGTCGGGTCGAGCGCCGACTCCTGTCCTGAGACCCTGGCGGCGAGTTCGATCACGTAGCCGTTGGGATCGCGAAAGTAGAGCGAGCGGATGAAATGATGGTCCGAGATGCCGCGGACCTCGCGGCCTTCGGCCTTTCCCCTCGCGAACATCCGCTCGAGATGGTCGGGCGCGACCTCCAGTGCGATGTGGAGATCGAAATCGTGCTGGTCCTTGAAGGCGAACGGCATGTCCGGCGCCTCGAAGAACGCGAGGCAGGAACCGTCGTCGAGCTGGAAAAAGGTGTGCAGCACGCCGGCACCGGTCGCGCGCCCGGTCTTCGTCTCCTTGATCAGCAGCGTGTGGACGAGAGGGAGGCCGAGGAAGTCCTCGTAGAACTTCCTCGTCTCCTCCGAGTCACGGCAGCGATAGGCGTTGTGATGCAGACCCTTGATCATCGAAACCTCCGATCGTTCGTCTGCCCGAGCCTAACGTCGTCCTACCGGTCGAGCCACACATCCTCGAAGCGCCAGTGATTGTAGATGGTGTTGACCGCAAGGTTCACGGCCTTGACCTCAGGGCGCCAGCAGGTGCCGCCCCAGCCGTGCTGGATGACCGGGCGGGCGCCGTCTTCCTGCAGCTTCTTGTCGATTTCCCAGACGAGCTTCCGGCGGGCCTGGAGGTCGCTCATCATCGACTGCTGGTCGAACAGCTTCTCGACTTCAGGATTGCAGTAGTTCGTGTAGTTGCGCTCCGAGCCGCAGCGGAAGGTTTCGTAGAAGACGACGTCCGGATCGTCGACACCGACGCCCTGGATGTTCATGCCGATGGCGAAGTCGCGGCGCATCATGCGATTGTACCAGACCGCGGTCTCGAGCGGCTCCAGCTCGGCCTGGATGTTCACCTGCTTCAGATGGTCGATCAGGATGACGGCGGGATCCCGGTAGCTCGGGATGTTGCGGGTCGAGACCTTGATCTTCAGAGGCTTCTCGGCCGTGTAGCCGAGTTCGGCCATGATCTTGCGGCCTTCCTCGCGCGACTTGGCGACGTCGGGGCCGTAGCCGGCAACGGTCGAGAGGAACTCCGTCGGCATGCCCCAGAGACCTTCTGGTGGCGGCAGCATGGCGCCGCCGATGCGGTAGTTGCCCTGGCCCAGGATTTCGTTGAATGCGTTGCGGTCGAGCGACAAGGCCATGGCCCGGCGGATCTTCGCATCGTCGAACGGCGGCTTCTCGCGATTGACCAGCAGGTTGGCCTGCGTGTTCGTCGGCTGCGCCTCGCAGATCGCCGTCGGCGCCTGGACCTTGAGGTCGTTGACCATGGCCGGTGTGACGACTGAGGTGAAGGTCATGTCGAGCTTGCCGGCCACGAAGGTCAGGAGCGACGTGGCACGGTTGGGAATGATCGAGAATTCGATCGCGTCGAGATAGGGGCGGCCGGGCTTCCAGTAGTCGGGGTTGCGTGCCAGCTTGATCGACTCGTTCTGCTTCATGTCGACGAACTTGAACGGGCCGGTGCCGATCGGTTTCTGCCGCATCTGCGCCGTCGGGACGTGGCAGGGATAGACTGGGGAGAATGCCGCGGCGAGCATGGTGAGCAACGACGGCTGAGGCCGCTTGAGATGGAAGGTCGCTTCGCGGTCACCGTTGACCGTGACCTTCTCCAGATTGAAGTACCAGGTTTTGCGCGGATTCTTGCGTAGCTTGGATTCGTCGGAGATCACCATGTCCCAGGTGCACTTCACGTCGGCGCTGGTGAAGGGCTTGCCGTCATGCCACTTCACACCGTCGCGCAGCTTGAAGGTGAGATCCTTGCCGTCCGCGCTCCATTTCCATTCGGTGGCGAGGTCGGGGATGATGTTGTCGGGCGTGTTCTGCTTCGTCTTGGGATCGAACATCACG
>JAGNNA010000131.1 GCA_017990895.1 Reyranella sp. | reverse complement strand
CATCGCCGAGAACTTCATGCGCTCGGCGAACGCACCGGCGATGATGGCGGGCGTGATCACCGCGAAGGTCGCCTGATACATCAGGAAAACGTTCTCCGGCACCGTCTTCGCGAGCTCATGGGTGCTTCCCAGCAGGCCCTTGCCGAAGGCGCGCGAGAGCGAACCGATCGCTCCGTTCAAGGCGCCGCCGTCGGTGAAGGCCAGCGAATAGCCGACCGCGAACCAGAGGACAGTGACCAGAGCTGCGACGGCGAAGGCCTGGACTGACGTCGCCAGCACGTTCTTCTTGCGCACCATGCCGGCATAGAAGAGGGCCAGGCCTGGAATGTTCATCATCAGCACCAGGACCGTGGCCATCAGCAGCCACGCGGTGTCGCCGGTATCGATCTGAGGTTTGTCTGCGGCCTGGACCGCGGGGACGAACGTCATCGCGCACGCCAGAAGCGCGCCGAAGCGCAGGGCCGTCTTGTTCATTTTTCCCCCGTGCCTTGTCTTGCTTATTGTCGTCTTGCTTGCTTGTTCTTCTCTTCTCGTCGTTTTTCTCGAGCGTTGGATCGCCTCAGAGAGCGTTGGACCCGGACTCGCCGGTGCGGATGCGTACGGCCTGCTCGACCGGCGTGACGAAGATCTTGCCGTCGCCGATCTTTCCGGTGTGCGCCGCCTTCTGGATCGCCTCTACGGCGCGCTCGACCTGGCCGTCATCGACCACGATCTCGATCTTCACCTTGGGCAGGAAGCTCACGAGATACTCGGCACCGCGATAGATCTCGGTCTGGCCCTTCTGGCGGCCGAAGCCCTTGACCTCGCTCACCGTCAGTCCCGACACGCCGACGCCGGTCAGCGCGTCGCGCACTTCGTCGAGCTTGAACGGCTTGATGATGGCGGACACGAGCTTCATCTGTTTTCCCCTGCTGCCTTCACGGCTCTGGCCGACAGACTGGCGTCTCGCGTTCGCGCCGTCAAACGCCGGACAGAAAGAGAGCCCGGCGAGAGGCTCGCCGGGCCCTAGGGTCCGCCGCGACACGGTGCGGCGGATGAGAGGGAACCAGGAGGAGAGAGGGTTCCCGATCTCGTGGAGGAGACGGTCCTAGTGGATCGTCTCGCCATGCAGGTTGATGTCGAGACCCTCGATCTCCTCCTCGGTCGTCACGCGCAGCCCGATCAAGGCATCGACGATCTTGAGGATGACGAAGGTGGCGATGGCGCACCATGCGATGCAGACCAGCGAGCCCCAGAGCTGGGTCAGGACCTGGCCGGCGTTGCCGTCGATCAGTCCTTTCTTGCCCGCGCCGCCGATCACTTCCACGGCGAACACGCCTGTCAGGATCGCACCGACGAAGCCGCCGATGCCGTGCACGCCGAACGCGTCGAGCGAGTCGTCGTAGCCCATCGCCTTCTTGAGGCCGGTGGCGCCCCAGAAGCAGACCAGACCGGAGATGATGCCGATGGCCAGCGCGCCCATCGGCGTCACGAAGCCCGAGGCCGGCGTGATCGCGACGAGGCCGCCGACGGCACCCGAGATGATGCCCAGGACCGACGGCTTGCCGCGCGTGACCCATTCCGCGAACATCCAGGCGAGAGCCGCCGCGGCCGCGGCGAACTGCGTCACCGCCATCGCCATGCCCGCGTTGGGGCTGGCGCCGACGGCGGAGCCGGCGTTGAAGCCGAACCAGCCCACCCACAGGAGGGCCGCGCCGATCACCGAATAGACCAGGTTGTGCGGCGCCATGTTCTCGGTGCCGAAACCCTTGCGCTTACCGATGACGAGGGCGCAGACGAGGCCCGCCACGCCGGCGTTGATGTGCACCACGGTGCCGCCGGCATAGTCGAGGACACCCCAGTCGCCGAGGAAGCCGCCGCCCCACACCCAGTGGGCGATCGGCGCGTAGACGATCAGCGACCACAGCGCCATGAACCACATCATGGCCGAGAACTTCATGCGCTCGGCGAAGGCGCCGGCGATCAGGGCCGGCGTGATGATGGCGAAGGTGAGCTGGAAGGTCATGAAGACGGTCTCGGGAACCGTCTTGGCGAGTTCATGCACGCCGTCGAGCGTGAGCCCCGACATGAAGATGCGTCCGAGGCCGCCGACGATCGTGCTGCCCGGCGTGAAGGCCAGGCTGTAGCCGACGATCAGCCACAGGACGGAAATCATGCAGGTGATGGCGAAGCTCTGCATCACCGTCGACAGGACGTTCTTCTTGCGGACCATGCCGCCATAGAAGAGGGCGAGGCCCGGAATGGTCATCATCAGCACGAGCGCGGTCGAGGTCAGCATCCACGCCGTGTCGCCGGTATCGAGCTTGGGCGCTTCGGCCGGAGCCGGCGTCGCGGCGGCCTGGGCCAGCGCCAGCGCCGGCAGGAGCAGCACGGCGGCCGCCCCCGCGCCGGCAAGCACCGAGTTGGTCTTGAACTTCATAATCGTCCCCTGGTTCTCGAGTTGATTGTGGTGTCGGATCACAGCGCTTCGGTGCCGGACTCGCCGGTGCGGATACGGATCACCTGCTCGACCGGCATGACGAATACCTTGCCGTCGCCGATCTTGCCGGTGCCCGCCGCCTTGCGGATGGTCTCGACCGCACGCTCGACCAGGATGTCGTCGATCACGACCTCGATCTTCACCTTCGGCAGGAAGCTGACGGCATACTCTGCGCCGCGATAGATCTCGGTCTGGCCCTTCTGCCGACCGAACCCCTTCACCTCACTCACGGTCAATCCCTGGATGCCGAGCGACGTCAGGGCGTCCCTGACCTCGTCCAGCTTGAAGGGCTTGAAGATTGCCACGATCATTTTCATTTGCGCCTGTCCTCCAACGGGCGGCACGCCCGCCCCCAAAGTTCAATTTGTCGAGAGCAAGGTCCGTGCCAACTACCCCGGCATGGCGGTCAGACCGACATGGCACGCCACTTGCTTCGATTGAGGCGGAAACGAGTCATAAGTCTTTGGGGGTGGTCGTGTTGCTTAAGAAATCCGCCGTTCTGGCTACCGCACTGATTACAGTTTGTGCAGCAGGTGCCGCGCTTGCACAGGGCACGCCGGATCCACAGACCGTTACGGTCACACAGGATCAGGTAGCCCAGGGCACGCCTGATCCGGCGACCACGCCGGCGGCGCCCGAGAAGGAGACCTGGAAGGCACCATTCGGCGGCAACTTCACCGCCGGCTTCGCCGTCCTCAACGAATACTCCTATCGCGGCATCTCGCAGACCCAACGCCAGATCGCCGTCCAGGCCTCTCTCGGCTACGAAACCCCCACCGTCAGCGAGAAGATCCCGCT
Source organism: Reyranella sp. (assembly GCA_017990895.1). Taxonomy (GTDB): domain Bacteria; phylum Pseudomonadota; class Alphaproteobacteria; order Reyranellales; family Reyranellaceae; genus Reyranella. The sequence continues at coordinate 8,986 of JAGNNA010000131.1, read as the reverse complement.
CAGCGCCTATGTCGGTGCCTGGGGCTCCAACGTGAACTTTCCCGGCACCGGCACCACCGCCGAGATCGACCTGCTCGCGGGCCTGAAGCTCAAGCTCCTGGACGACAAACTCACCTTCGACCTGGGCTACATCCGCTACAACTACCTCAGCGCCCCCGCCAACCTGTACTACGACTTCAACGAGTTCGGCCTCGTCGCCGGATACGATTTCGGCGTCGCGCAGGTCAGTGCCGCGGTCCGCTACAGCCCCGCCTTCTTCGCCAACTCCGGCACTGCCTGGTACAAGTGGGCTTCGGTCACCGTTCCGATGCCGTTCCTCTACGTGAACGAAAACGTGGCGTTCAAGGCCTTCGGCACCATCGGCAACCAGTATGTCGAGCGCTTCACCAACTACGGCATCCCCAGCAACAACTACTGGGACTGGCAGCTCGGCCTCGTCGTCTCCGTCTACGGCTTCGATCTCTCCGCCGCCTACACCGGCACCAATCTCAGCGTTCAGGACTGCCTCGGCACCCAGAACTGCGCCAGCCGCGTGATCATCGGCATCGCCAAGGCGTTCTGAGCACGCCATCCAGTCGACCATAGAGGGTTGCCGCCCTGCGGGGCGGCTGCCATCTATGGTCGATGGATACTCGTCCTTCCGGTACCAACCCCTTCGACCTCGCGATCGTGGGCGCTGGCCTCAACGGCAGCCTTCTCGCCCTGGCGGCCGGCGAAGCGGGTCTTTCGACCGCCCTCATCGACCGCGTCCCACTCGCCACCCTCACCCAGCCGGGCTTCGACGGTCGCACCACCGCCGTCGCCTTCACCAGCCAGCGCCTCTTCGCCGCGCTCGGCGTCTGGGACGAGATTGCCTCCGAAGCCGAGCCGATCCGCGACATCCGCATTTCGGACGCCGGGCATGACGGCCGCGCGAGCCCTTTCTTCCTGCATTTCGATCATCGTGAGGCCGCCGAGGATCCCGAGACGGCCGAGCCGATGGGCTGGATCGTCGAGAACCGCTTTCTGCGCGCGGCCCTGCTGCGCCAGCTCTCCGACTGCCCCAGGGTCGAACTCGTGTCCCCCGACGAGGTGGTCGAGACCGAGCGCGACCCGGCACGCGCCGGTCTGACGCTCAAGAGCGGCCGGCGCCTCGCGGCCCGCCTGATCGCCTCGGCCGAGGGCCGCTTCGGTTCGATGCGCGAGGAAGCCGGCATCGGCGCGCGCAGCTGGTCGTACGAGCAGATCGCCATCGTCCTGGTGGCACACCATGCAGAACCGCATCGCGGCGTCGCCCAGGAAAAGTTCCTGCCTGGCGGTCCCTTCGCCATCCTGCCGATGAGGGACGGCCCTGCGGGCGAGCACCGCTCGTCGATCGTATGGACCGAACGGTCCGACCTCGCGCGACGCCTGCTCGAACTCGACGAACCGCGCTTCCAGGCGGAATTCGCGCGGCGGTTCGGCGACCATCTCGGGCCGGTCGTGGCGGCAGAACCGCGCTGGTCCTATCCCCTGCGTCTCGTCCATGCCGAACGCTATACCGACACGCGCCTGGTGCTGGTGGGTGACGCCGCGCACGGCATCCATCCCATCGCGGGCCAGGGCTACAATCTCGGCGTTCGCGACATCGCGGCGTTGGTCGAGGTGATGGTGGATGCCAAGCGCCTCGGGCTCGACGTCGGCGGTGCCGATACGCTGGAGCGCTACGCGCAATGGCGCCGGGCGGACAACCTCACCATGGTCGCGGCCACCGACCTGCTGAACCGCCTGTTCTCCAACGACATCGCGCCGCTGCGCCTGGTGCGCGACGCGGGCCTCGCCGCCGTGAACCGCGCGCCGGCCCTGCGCAAGTTCTTCGTCCGCCACGCGATGGGCCTGGTGGGCGACCTGCCCAAGCTGATCCGGGGCGAACGGCCCTAGACTTGGTGGCCCTAGACTTGGCGGAACACGGGCCCTATCTCAGGGGCCAATTTCAAGGACATTCCCATGGCCACCCCACAGACAACGGCACAAGTCCCCGTCACCGTGCTCACCGGCTATCTCGGCGCCGGCAAGACGACCCTTCTCAACCGCATCCTGAGCGAACAGCACGGCAAGAAATACGCCGTCATCGTGAACGAGTTCGGCGAGCTGGGCGTCGACAACGACCTCGTGGTGAATGCCGACGAGGAAGTGTTCGAGATGAACAACGGCTGCATCTGCTGCACCGTGCGTGGCGACCTGATCCGCATCATCGAAGGGCTGATGAAGCGCAAGGACAAGTTCGACGGCATCCTGGTCGAGACGACCGGCCTCGCCGATCCCGGCCCCGTGGCGCAGACCTTCTTCACCGACGACGACGTCAAGGCGAAGACGCGGCTCGACGCCATCGTCACGGTCATCGACGCAAAGCACTTCTTCGGCCAGCTCGAGCAAGGCAGCGAGGCCGAGCAGCAGGTGGCGTTCGCCGACGTGATCCTGCTCAACAAGACCGACCTGGTGAGCGCGGAAGAGCTCGCGAAGGTCGAGGACCGGATCCGCGGCATCAATCGCTATGCGCGCATCTTCCACACGCAGAAGAGCCAGATCGAGCTCGAGGCCATCCTCGACAAGGGTGCGTTCGATCTCGGCCGCATCCTCGAGTTCGAGCCCGACTTCCTGCACAGCGGCCACGACCACCACCACGAGGACGAGGTCCGCAGCCTGTCGATCACCGCCGACCGGCCGGTCGATCCCGACAGGTTCCAGAAGTGGATGGGCGCGCTCTTGCAGATCAAGGGCGCCGACATCTTCCGCAGCAAGGGCATCCTCGCCATCGACGGCGCACCGCGCCGCTACGTCTACCAGGGCGTCCACATGATGATGGACAGCGCCTGGGGCACGCCATGGAAGGACGGCGAGAAGCGGTCGAGCAAGCTGGTCTTCATCGGCCGCAACCTCGACGGCGATAACCTGCAGCGCGGCTTCGAAGAGTGTCTGAAGTAGCACCGTGAAGATCGATCTCGCCAATCCGGCCTGGCAGCAGACGCTGCCGCCCGCCCGCTCCCTCGCCACCGACGCACCGGTCGCGGCCTGCGCCTTCAACAAGGACGGAAGCATCGCAGCCTTCGCTCTGGGCGACGGCCAGGTCCGCCTCCTGCCCGCCGACATCAAGGCAGCCGCACCCGATGCGGCCGCGCCGCTGCACAAGGGCGTGGCGCTGTCGCTGGTCGGCGATCCGGCCGGCGACGGATTCGTGAGCGGTGGCGACGACGGCCGCGTCTTGCGCATCGCCGCCGACGGCACCTCGACGGAACTGCTCGCCCAGAAGGGCAAGTGGTTCGAGCATCTCGTCGCCCACAGGACGGGCGCGGTCGCCGCCTCGGCCGGCAAGACCATGTTCCTGTTCCGCGACGGCGAGGTGCGCGAGTTCGGCCCGCACCCCAGCACGGTGGCCGGCCTCGATTTCAGCAAGGACGGCAGCCGGGTCGCCTGTGCGCATTACGGCGGCATCACCGTGTGGAGCCTGAGCAAGGATGTCGTCCTGCCGCCGCGCCGCTTCGCCTGGCAGGGCAGCCACGTGGCGCTGCGCTGGAGCACCGACGGCAAGTTCATCGCCACGGGGACGCAGGAGAACGACATCCATGTCTGGCGCGTGGCCCAGGCCACCGACATGCGCATGCAGGGCTATCCCGCCAAGGTGAAGTCGCTGTCGTGGACCGCCGATGCGCGCTTCCTCTACACCTCCTCGCAGCCGGTGTTCACCGCCTGGCCGTTCTCCGGCAAGGGCCCGGAAGGCAAGCCGCCACTGCAGTTCGGCGACGAGGGCGCCGGCCTCATGACCGTGGTTGCGGCTCACCCGTCTGCAGAGTTCGTGGCCGGCGGCTACGATTCCGGCGAGCTCCAGCTGGGCGACATCCGCACCAAACGCTCGGTCGTGCTGAAGATGGCCGACGGCGCGGCCATTACCTGCCTCGCCTGGTCGCCCGACGGCTTCAAGCTCGCGGTTGGCAACGATCGCGGCGATCTGCTGACGGTCGACCTGCGGCGATAGCCCTACCCTCGCCGCACCAAAGTGCGGTGGGATATGAGGCAGAGGATGCCGGCGATGCCCATCGCGGTGGTCATCGGCGCGATGGTGCTGTCGAAGGTCTGGCCGACGATGGCGCCGAAGATCGCGCCGGCTCCGAACGTCATGACGCCCATCAGCGACGAGGCGGTGCCCGCCATGTGCGGGTAGCGCTGCATCGCCATCGCCGTCGAATTGGGCGCGATCAGGCTCAGCGTCGCGATCTGGAAGACCATGCAGACCAGGAAAGGCCAAAGGCCGATCGTGCCGTACCGTGCCTCGATCCAGCCCATGACCATCGCCGCCGCGCCGGACACGGCCGGAACGATCACCGCGACGCGCAGGATGCGCCCGGCGCCCAGGAGGCGCACGAACCGCGCATTGAACAGGCTGCCGATGGTCATGAAGATCACCATGCCGCCGAACACCACCCCGTATAAGCGGGGCGAGATCCCGTAGCGCTCGATGAAGACGAACGGCGACCCCGAGATGTACGAAAACAGGGCGGCGAACATGAAGGACGAAGTCAGGGCATAGCCGACGAAGGTGCGCGTGGTGAGCAGCTCGCCGAACCGCTTCAGGATCTGGGTGAAGACCAGCGGCTGGCGATACTCCGGCTTCAGCGTCTCGGGCAGTTGGAACCACGCCACGACGAAGGCGATCACGCCCGCGGAGGCCAGCACCCAGAAGATGGCGCGCCAGCCGGCGAACCACATCACCTGGCCACCGATCACGGGCGCCAGCATCGGTGCTATGGAGGTGCAGGCCATCATGAGCGACATGGCGCGCGCGGCGTGATCCTTTTCAGCCAGGTCGCGTACCATCGTGCGCGCCAGCACGACGCCGCCGCAGGCAGCGAGGCCCTGCAGGAAGCGCAGGGCGATGAGATGGCCTGCCGCCGCGGCAAACGCACAACCGATACTCGTCAGCACGTAGATCACCAGGCCGATCAGGATGACCGGGCGGCGGCCGAACCGGTCGCCCGCGGGACCGTAGAAGATCTGGCCCACGCCGAACGCGATCATGAAGGCCGACAGGGTGAGCTGGACGTCGCCGGCCGAGGATCGGAGGTCGACCGCGATCACCGGCAGGGCCGGCAGATACATGTCGATCGAAAGCGGGGTGAAGGCCGACAACAACGCGAGCACCGCCAGGAGCGGCGGCGTCAGGGTCGGACGAGTTGTGGTGTTCATTGCGCGGTGGCTCTACAGGCATCCATGGCCTCCCGCCATGCTATAAGCGGACCATGACGTCGCTGCCTGACCTGTCGGAAACGCAGATCCGCCGCTATGCGCGACATATCGTGCTGGCGGAGATCGGCGGCGTTGGCCAATCCAGGCTGATCGCCGCCAAAGTGCTGGTCGTCGGCGCCGGCGGGCTCGGCGCACCCCTCCTGCAGTATCTGGCCGCGGCGGGAATCGGCACGTTGGGTGTGATCGACCACGACACGGTCGATCTGTCGAACCTGCAGCGACAGGTGATTCACCGCACGTCCGACGTGGGTGTCTCCAAGGTCGAAAGCGCACGCCGTGCGCTGCAGGAGATCAACCCGGAAGTGCGCGTGCAGACCCACGACGAACGCCTCACGGCCGGGAACGCCGAGCGCGTCATCATGGGCTACGATCTCGTGGCCGACGGCAGCGACAACTTCGCCACGCGCTATCTGCTCAACGACGTCTGCTTCCAGTTGCGCAAGACGCTGGTCTCGGCGGCGATCCTGCGCTTCGACGGCCAGATCTCGACCTACAAGGCGTGGCATGGTTCGGGACATCCCTGCCTGCGCTGCCTGTTTCCCGAGGCGCCGTCGGAGGATGCCGTGCCGAGCTGCGCGCAGGCCGGGGTGCTCGGAGCGATGGCCGGCACCCTGGGCACGCTGCAGGCAACCGAGGTGGTGAAGGAGATCCTGGGCGTCGGGCGCTCGCTGTCGGGATCGCTGCTGATGTACGACGCGCTCAATGCCTCCTTCGAGACGCTGGCGGTCACCAAGCGACCCGGGTGCCCGACCTGCGGCACCACCGCGGGGGCCGCACCGTGAGCGACGCCCTGAATGCTGGGGGCGTCTCGGTCATCGTGCGCTCCGACGAATACGAGAGCGTCCACTATGGTCTGGCCCTGGCCGCAGCGGCGCTGGCGGTGAACAAGCCGGCCGTCCTGTTCTTCACCATGGGTGGCATCCGCGCCCTGCAGGGCCCGCCTCCTCCGCTGCGCGACTGGGAGCGCGACGCCGGCAATCGTGCGCGCGGCGTCGGCGACTTCGAGACGCTGCTGCAGGCCTGCGTCGAGCTTGGCGCGCGCCTGATCGTGTGCGAAATGGGCCTGCGGTCGCTCGACATCGATCGTGCGAGCCTGCGGGCCGACGTGCCGTTCACGGTCGCCGGCATCGTGACCTTGCTGGAAGAGACCAAGCCGGGCATGCACCTGGTTTCACTGTGATCTTGTGGGAGACTTCATGACATCCGCCCCCTTCGACGTGCTGGGAATCGGCAACGCCATCGTCGACGTGATCTCGCGCTCCGACGAAGCCTTCCTCGGCAAGCACGGCCTGGTGAAGGGCAGCATGATGCTGATCGACGAGGCGCGCGCCGAACAGCTCTATGCGGGCATGGGTCCCGGCATCGAGGTATCCGGCGGCTCGTGCGGCAACACGATGGCCGGCATTGCCTCGTTCGGCGGCAAGGGCGCCTATATCGGCAAAGTGCGCGACGACCAGCTCGGCAAGGTGTTCGGCCATGACCTCAAGGCGACCGGCGTGTCGTTCGAGACTCCGCCCGCGACGGAAGGTCCGGCGACCGCGCGCTGCCTGATCCTGGTCACGCCCGATGCGCAGCGGACGATGAACACCTATCTCGGCGCCTGCACCGGTCTCGGACCGGCCGACATCGACGCCAAACTCGTCGCCTCGGCCCAGGTCACCTATGTCGAGGGTTATCTGTGGGACGCGCCGGCCGCCAAGCAGGCGGTGCTCAAGGCCTTCGACGCCGCCCGCGCCGCCGGCCGCAAGGTCTCGATCACGCTTTCGGATTCCTTCTGCGTCCATCGCTACCGCGACGAGTTCCGCGACCTGATCCGCAACAAGGTCGACATCCTGTTCGGCAACGAGGCCGAGATCAAAGCACTCTACGAGGTCGAGACCTTCGAACAGGCCGTCGTGGAAGCGCGCAAGGAGGCCAAGATCGCTGCCCTCACACGCAGCGAGAAGGGCTCGGTCGTGATCAAGGGCAGCGAGACCTACGAGGTCCCGGCGGCACCCGTTGCCAAGGTCGTCGACACGACCGGCGCCGGCGATCTCTACGCCGCGGGCTTCCTGTTCGGCTTCACCCACGGCAAGCCGCTGGCCGAATGCGCGCGCTTGGGCGGCATCGCGGCGGCCGAGGTGATCTCCCATGTCGGCGCCCGACCCGAGCTGGCGCTGAAGAGCCTGGTTTGAGCGCTGACGCTCCGGCGAAGGGATGGCGGGAGTCGCTCGCGACATACCGCCATCCGCGCGTCGTCCAGTTCCTGTTCCTCGGCTTCTCGGCCGGGCTGCCCTTCCTGCTGGTCTTTTCGACTCTGTCGGCCTGGCTGCGCGAGTACGGCATCAGCCGGACCGCGATCGGCTTCGTCAGCTGGATCGGAATCACCTACTCCTTCAAGTTCGTCTGGTCGCCGATCGTCGACCGCGTGCCCCTGCCGCTGCTGACGCGCTGGCTGGGGCGACGCCGCTCCTGGATGCTGCTGGCGCAGAGCGGGATCGCGGGCGGCCTGCTCGCCATGGCGTTCTGTGACCCGCGCACCGACCTGTGGTGGATGGTCGTGTTTGCGCTGGTCGTCGCCTTCTCCTCGGCCACGCAGGACATCGCCCTCGATGCCTGCCGCATCGAGGCGACCGATGCGAGCCTGCAGGGCGCGACGGCCGCGACCTACCAGCTCGGCTACCGCATCGCCGTCCTCGCCGCCGGCGCGGGCGCGCTCTATGTGGCGCAGTTCGTCTCCTGGACGGCGGCCTACCAGACCATGGCGGCGCTCGGCCTGGTCGGCATCGTGACGACGCTCCTGATCTCGGAGCCGGAGCGGCGCAACGCTGCCGCCACGACCGAGCTCGAAGGCAAGGTCGCCACTTTCGCAGCGGGCCTGGGAAACATGCCGGACTGGGCGCGCAAGGCCCTGATCTTCGTCTATGGCGCCATCGTCTGCCCGTTCGTCGACTTCTTCGCGCGCTTCGGCTGGATGGCCTTGCTGCTGCTGCTGTTCATCGGCCTGTTCAGGCTGTCGGACATCGCGATGGGCGTGATGGCCAACCCGTTCTACATCGACATGGGCTTCAGCAAGGACCAGATCGCCGACGTCTCCAAGATCTACGGCTTCGTCATGACGATCCTAGGCGCGCTGCTGGGCGGCGCGCTGGTCTTCCGGGTCGGCGCGGCCCGGCTCCTGATGCCAGCGGTCTTCCTGATCGCCGCGAGCAACCTCACCTTCTCGTGGCTCGCCTGGGTGGGCGAGCCCGACCTCACGATCCTCACCATTGCCATCAGCGTCGACAACCTGGTGGGCGGAATGTCCGGCTCGATCTTCATCGCCTTCCTGTCGGGGCTGACCAACACGGCCTACACGGCGACGCAGTACGCGCTGTTCACCTCGATCATGACCCTGCCCGGTAAGCTGCTCGGCGGGTCCTCGGGATGGGTCGTCGACCGGCTGCAGGAAGAGTTCACCGCGACCCACAAGTTCGGCGGCTACGCGATCTTCTTCGTCTACACGGCACTGCTCGGCCTGCCCGCGCTGGTGCTGGCGGCGATCGTGCGCCGTCACTTCGAAAAAGAAACCCCTCCTTCCTGACGGAAGGAGGGGTGAGTGGCTCGGCTGCGGTATTCGTCTCCGAGCCAGGGAACCGGCCCGTTCCGGGGAGCGGGGCGTGGGATGCCTGCAAGGAACGGGCAAGCTCTGTCTAGACGCCCGACGCTACGAAACCGTTACCGGGCGTGTGGAAAACCCGAGGGATCA
>JAGNNA010000130.1 GCA_017990895.1 Reyranella sp. | reverse complement strand
CTACAGCGGCGACCGCCAGTTGCAGGGCTCGCTGGGCGCCGTGCAGATGGGCCTGATCTACGTCAATCCCGAGGGCCCCAACGGCAATCCCGATCCGGTCGCGGCGGCGCGCGACATCCGCGAGACCTTCGCGCGCATGGCGATGGACGACGAGGAGACGGTGGCGCTGATCGCCGGCGGCCACACGTTCGGCAAGACCCATGGCGCGGGCGACGCCGCCCTGGTCGGACCGGAGCCGGAAGCCGCGCCGATCGAGCAGCAGGGGCTGGGCTGGAAGAGCAGCTTCGGCAGCGGCAAGGGGCATGATGCGATCGGCAGCGGCCTCGAAGTCACCTGGACCTCGACGCCGACCAAATGGAGCACCAACTTCTTCTGGAACCTGTTCGGCTACGACTGGGAGCTGACCAAGAGCCCGGCCGGCGCCCATCAGTGGCGGCCGAAGAACGGCGCCGGCGCCGACTCGATCCCCGACGCCTTTGACAAGTCGAAGCGCCACGCGCCGTCGATGCTGACGACCGACCTCGCGCTCCGCTTCGACCCGGCCTACGAGAAGATCTCGCGCCGTTTCTACGAGAACCCCGACCAGTTCGCCGATGCCTTCGCGCGGGCGTGGTTCAAGCTCACACACCGCGACATGGGCCCGATCGCGCGCTATCTCGGCCCGCTCGTGCCGAAGGAGCCGCTGATCTGGCAGGATCCGATCCCGGCGGTCGACCATCCGCTGGTCGGCGAGGCCGAGATCGAGTCCCTCAAGGCGAAGCTGCTGGCCTCCGGCCTCAGCGTGTCGCAGCTCGTGACGACGGCCTGGGCCTCGGCAGCGACCTTCCGGGGCGCCGACAAGCGCGGCGGCGCCAACGGCGCCCGCATCCGCCTCGCGCCGCAGAAGGACTGGGCGGTCAACCAGCCGGCCGAGCTGGCCGCCGTGCTGCAGAAGCTCGAAGCGGTGCAGAAGGACTTCAATGCCTCCGCGACGGGCGGCAAGAAGATCTCGCTGGCCGACCTGATCGTGCTGGGCGGCGTCGCCGCCGTCGAGAAGGCGGCGAAGGCCGCCGGCCACGACGTGAAGGTCCCCTTCGCGCCGGGCCGCATGGACGCCTCGCAGGAGCAGACCGACGCGCATTCCTTCGCGCCGCTCGAGCCGACCGCCGACGGCTTCCGCAACTTCGTCGGCACGAAGACGGCGGAGGCGCCGGAAGAGCGCCTAGTCGAGCACGCTCAGCGCCTCACGCTGACGGCGCCCGAGATGACGGTGCTGGTCGGCGGCCTGCGCATGCTGGGCGCCAATGTCGGCCAGTCGAAGCACGGCGTCTTCACGTCGAAGACCGGGACGCTCGGCAACGACTTCTTCGTCAACCTGCTCGACATGGCGACCGAGTGGAAGCCGGTCGCCGGCGAGGAGGGCATCTACGAGGGCCGCGACCGCAAGTCCGGCGCCGTGAAGTGGACCGGCACGCGCGTCGACCTGATCTTCGGCTCGCACAGCCAGCTCCGTGCCCTGGCCGAGGTCTACGCCCAGTCCGATGCGAAGGAGAAGTTCGTGAAGGACTTCGTCGCCGCCTGGACCAAGGTCATGAACCTCGACCGCTTCGACCTCCACGCCTGATCCGCGTGACCTGAACAGGAAAGCCCGCCCGGCGAGAGCCGCGGCGGGCTTCTTATTTTAACAACGACCTCACCCTGAGGAGCGCTCCGAAGGAGCGCGTCTCGAAGGGTCGGCACGCGCACCACGTCTGTAGCCCATCCGTCGAGACGGTCGCTGCGCGACCTCCTCAGGATGAGGTGGGGAAGTTCACTCCAGCTTGATGTTCGCCGCCTTGATGACTGCGCTGTAGCGCACGGCATCCGCGGCGAGGTCGCGGGCGAATTCGGCCGACGAGGTCGCCACGACGATCAGGCCGAAATCCTTCAGCCGCTGCACGATCTCCGGCCGGCGCACGGCTGCGCGATAGGCTTCCTCCAGCTTCGCCTTGATCGGGGCCGGCGTGTCCGCCCGGATCGAGATGCCGAAATCGTTGCTCGCGCGGACGTTGGGATAGCCTACTTCCGCGAAGGTCGGGACGTCGGGGAATTCCGGCATCCGCTCGGTGTAGCTGACGGCCAGCGCGCGCAACTGTCCCGAGGCGACGTACTGGCGGCAGTCGGCGACGCCCAGCACCGACATCTGCAGGCGGTTCTCCAGCAGGTCGGCGACGATGGCCGGCGTTGCGCGATAGGGGACGTGAACGAGGTCGACGCCGGCCGCCATCTTGAACAGCTCGCCGCCCAGGTGCACCGAGGTGCCGATGCCCGAGCTGCCGTACGACCATTTGCCGGGCTGCTTCTTCGCCGCCGCGACGAACTCGGCCATGGTCTTGATGCCGAGCTGGGCCGGCACCGCGAGCAGCGTCGGCCCGACGGTGAGACGGGACAGCGGCGTGAAGGCGTCCATCTTGAAGGGAAGGTTTGGCATCAGCAGCGCGATGATGGAGTAGCTGCTGCCGGTGAACATCAGCGTGTAGCCGTCGGCCGGCGCTGCGGCCACCGCCGCCATCGTCACCGTGCCGGTGGCGCCCGGCCGGTTCTCGACGACCACTTGCTGCCCCAGCGTCTCCGACACGATCGGTGCCAGCAGGCGGGACAACGTGTCCATCGAGCCGCCGGCGCCAAACGGCATGATCACCCTGATCGGCTTGGTCGGCCACGGATCGTTGGCGCTCGCGCCGCCGAGCGCCAGGGCCGTCGCTGCAACGCCACCGGCCGTCGCGACCAGCAGGGTGCGCCTCGTCAGTCGATGGTTCATCGTGCGTCCTCCCGGATCGGAATGCGATAGAAGCGGATGGCGTTGCCGGCGAGGAACTTTGCCAGCGTCTCGGGCGTCTCCCTGGCCAGCGCCTCGCGCATCACGGCGACGATGCCGCTGAAATTCGTGCTGAGGCTCGCCACCGGAAGATTGCTGGCGAAGATGATGCGGTCCGGCCCGAAGATCGACGCGGCCTCGCGCACGACACGGATGTTGCTCGGCACGTCCCACGTGCCGTGCGGCAGGCCGAGTTCCGAGATCTTGATCACCACGTTCGGGCAGTCGGCCAGCGCCGCCAGCCCCTTGCGCCAGATGGCGAGCCCTTCCTCCGAGCGGTCGAGCGGCAGGCCGGTATGGTTCACCACCATCGCAATGCCGGGAAAGGCGCGCGCGACCTCGGCGCCTTCCTCGAGGTGCCAGTAGGGGATGCGCATGTCCCACGACATGCCGTGCTTCTCCAGCAGCGCGAAGTTCCGCCGCCAGTGATCGTCCTGCATCGTGCCCGGCGCGCCCGCAACCGAGGTGCCCGGCCCCGGCGATGTCGTGGGCCGCGAGCGGATGCCGCGCATCAGCGGCGACTTCGCATGGCCTTCCAGGATCGCCGCGCAATCGGGCTGGATGAACGAGACGTGGCCCACCACGACGGAAGGCAGGCCGAACTGCGCGTTCATCGTCCCGAGCCATTCGGTCTCGGCCACCTGCTCGTCAATGGCGCGCGCCGCCTGGATGTGGACGCTGCCGATGACACGGAACCCCTTCAGCGCCTCGACATAGTCCGACGGCATGTAATCGCGGCAGATCGCGCGATAGTCGCCGAGGAAGAAATTCTTGTCGTACTGGTCCGTCTTGGTCGGATAGTGTCCCGCCTTCAGGTCCCACAGATGATGATGCGCATCGACGATCGGCGTCACGAAGTCACCCGATGGCGACAGCGTCCTGAGAAGATCCATTATTTCCGCCCGACATTATTCGTTGCGTCGATGGAAGCGGATGGGGTGACACGATGTCAACCGTAGGGAAGGTTGCCTATCCTAGCCAATGGTCTTCAGTTATTTTCAGCGATCAACAAATTGCTTGTTGATCACCGCGTTTGATTTCAGGAATCTGATTAGAAGTTTTTCAACCTTCTCGCGAAGTGGCTTTTCTTGAATTTCAACATAGGCCGCCGTTTCAACGATAGGTCTTTTGAACCAAAACTTATCTACGTGATTGGAAATGCGATTGCCGATGTTTTGGCCTTGTCCGACGTAAATCGGACGTTCGCTGACATCGTATAAGACATAAATCCCAGCGCTTGCGGGAAGATCTTGATTGTCATGGGGATCGAATTCTACAAGTTCGCCCATCCCTTGAATGGTCGCTTCATCTTTTACCTCGGCTTTGGCCTCATTAGGGACTTTGTCCTTCAGAGCTTTTTCAAGCCTTACAATAGTCTCTTGCCGAGGATTGGAGATCCTGCCGGCTTCAATGTTGTAAACGCCGGCCACAGATAAGCCGGCCGATTCAGCAAGTTCCGCTACTGAAAGATCTTTGCTTAGGCGAGCCTTGGTAACCCAACTCGCAATAGGGCCGGGGCCTGAAATTTCCTGAGGATCGGCTTGACCTGCTACATTCGCTGTCCAGAAATTTCCAAGAATTCTCTTGATCCCGTCCTTCTGTTCTACAGTTGCGGCGGTCTTATTTTTTTCCCAGTTTGATACCGTGACCTGACTGACGCCAAGTTTCTTGCCTAGTTTTGCTTGCGTCATCGCATTGCGGATACGTGCTCGCCGAATTCTCTCCCCAAAAGAGATGTTTGCCATTCGAAGGCCCTCCCCCACTTTGGAGAACTATAGGTTCCAATTTCTAACTATTCTATCTCAATTGGTCGCCAACCGCGTCGCCTGACTCACCGCCAGCTGCCAACCATCCTGCGCGGTGACGTACACGCAGACCCAGCGGAAGTCGTAGGTTTTCTGTTCCTTCACGTTCAGGATCGGGCTCTTGCCGGTGACGATCACGGTCGGGCCGGTGAAGACGCGGAAGCTGAGGTCGGTGGCGGGGGCTGCTTCGATCAGCGGTTCGCCGGCCATCGCGGCGACCAGGCGGGCGTCCTTGTTGTCGAGTTTCCCCGAGCCGTGCGTGTGCGTGAAGCTGTCGGCGTAGAGCGGGCGCAGCGCGGCGAAGTCCTTCGCCAGCACGGCCTTCGCAAGCTTCGCGCGGAAGTCGGTCACTTCCTCGATGAACTTCTTCGCTTCCGCCGAGTCGGGTTGGCGCGGCGGATGGGCGAAGGCGGCGTGTGGGGTGAGCAGGAGAAGCGGGAGTCCCGCGAGCAGGGTGCGTCTACGCATCCTTCGAGGATACGCCGGCCTCGGCGAAGGTCGCCATGCCGTTGTGGCAGGCGGCGGCGGCCTTGAGCAGCGGCACGGCGAGCGCGGCGGCCGAGGCTTCGCCCAGGCGCATGTCGAGGTCGAACAGCGGGCGCACGCCGATCTCGGCGAGGAGGCGCGTATGGCCGGGCTCGGCCGAGCGGTGCGCGACCAGGCAATGGTCGAGGGCGCGGCGGTCGACGGCGCGCAGCACCGCGGCGGCAGCGGTGCAGGCAAAGCCGTCGAGCAGCACCGGGATGCGGCCCATGCGGGCGGCGACGATGGCGCCGGTGAGGGCGGCGAATTCCTCGCCCCCAATGGCGGCCAGCAGTTCCAGCGGATCGCGGCGGGCGATCGCGTCCTTGTGGAAGGCGAGCGCCTCGTCGATCACCGCGATCTTGTGCGCCAGCGCCTTGCCGCTGACGCCGGTGCCCGGTCCGGCCCAGTCGGCGCCGCTGCCGCCGAAGAGCGCGGCGCAGAGCGTGGCGGCGGCGGTCGTGTTGGCGATGCCCATTTCGCCGAGGCACATCACGTCGATGCCGGGCTCGGCCGCCATCATGCCGTAGGCCATGGCGTTGGCGGCGCGCGTCTCGTCCATCGCCGGCCCGCGCGTGAAGTCGGCGGTCGGATGGTCGAGGTCGAGCTCGTAGATGCGCAGGTCGGCGTCGATCGCGGCGGCGAGCTGGTTGATCGCGGCGCCGCCGTTCAGGAAGTTCTTCACCATCTGCTGCGTGACTTCGGGCGGATAGGCCGAGACGCCGCGCGCGGCGACGCCATGGGTGCCGGCGAACACCGCGATGCGCGGCCGCTCGACCCGCGGCTGGGCGCGGCCCTGCCAGCAGGCCAGCCACTCCGCGATCTCCTCCAGCCGGCCGAGCGAGCCCGGCGGCTTGGTCAGCTCGGCCTGGCGGCGGACCACCTCGGTCTGGGCGGTGAGATCGGGTCCGGGCAGGTCGCGCAGGATCCGGCGCATTTCATCGAAGGAGGCAGCCGACATTGTTCGTCCGGGGGCATTCTGAAAGGGGCCGGACCATCCTATATTCGGGGGACCATGACCAGTCCCCACGAACCGACCTTCGGCAGCAGTACCCGTCGTCCCGCGTCGTTCGACGAGTGGCTGCAGGCCTTCAAGGAACAGATGACGTTCTTCACCGGGCTGAAGCTCGATGTCGGGCTGCCGCGCTGGCAACTGGCCGACGTCCTGCCGGTGCTGCCCTTCGTGGGCGCGGCGATCGGGCTGGCCTCCGGGCTGGTCTTCGCCATCGTGCGCGGCATCGCCGGGCCGGGCTGGCTGGCCGCCGTCCTGGCGGTCGGCGCCGCCGTGATCCTGACGCGCGCCCTGCACGAAGACGGGCTGGCCGACACCGCCGACGGGCTGGGGCCGCATGGGCTGGAACCGGCGCGCCGGCTCGAGATCATGCGCGACAGCCGCAACGGCACGTTCGGCGTGCTGGCGCTGGCCCTCACGGTGCTGATCAAGGTGGCCTGCCTGGCGCAGTTCGGCGCCGCCACCGGGCTTGTCGTGCTGATCTCGGCGCACGCGCTGTCGCGCGCCGTGCTCGCCTATCCGCTGCTGGCTCTTTCGCCGGTCCATGCCGACGGGCTGGGCGCGACGGTCGGCAAGCCGACCGACAACGACGTGTGGATCACCATCGGCATCGGCGCGGGCCTCGCCTTCCTGCTGATGCTGGGCAAGGGCCTGTTCGTGGCCCTGCTGGCGCCGCTCGCCGTGCTGGCCTCGGCCTGGTTCGCCTCGCACTGGGTCGCCCGGCGGCTCGGCGGCTACACCGGCGACACCTTGGGCGCCGTGCAGCAGAAGGCGGAGGTCGTGTTCCTCGTGGTGGCGGCGCTGTTCATCGGCAGCTAAGAAGGCGGCCGCTTAAAAGTCCATCGGAGGAACGGCATGGCGACAGGCGCCAAGATCACGGGAGCGGTCACGCGGTGGTGGTGGGTGCGGCATGCGCCGGTGCCCAATCCGGAACGCCGCTGCTACGGCCAGTCGGACATGGATTGCGACGTGAGCAACGAGGCGCTGTTCCGGCACCAGGCGAAGCTGCTGCCCAAGGGCGCGGTCTGGTACTCGTCCAACCTGCTGCGGGCGCGCAAGACCGCCGAGCAACTCGCCCGGGCGGGGGCAGAGATGGACACGCTCCACATCGATCC
Source organism: Reyranella sp. (assembly GCA_017990895.1). Classification (GTDB taxonomy): domain Bacteria; phylum Pseudomonadota; class Alphaproteobacteria; order Reyranellales; family Reyranellaceae; genus Reyranella. The sequence continues at coordinate 4,978 of JAGNNA010000130.1, read as the reverse complement.
CGACCTCGCCGAGCAGCATTTCGGCTCGTGGCAGGGGCTCACCTATGTCGAGATCGCGGAGAACCACGCCAACAATCATCTGTTCTGGCTGGGGCCGCCGGAATTCCGGCCCGAGGGCGGCGAGAGCTTCGTCGACCTGCGCGAGCGCACGGTGCGCAGCATCGACCGGCTGACCGCCCAGCATAAGGGCCGCGACATCGTGGCGACGGCGCATGGCGGCACGATCCGCGCGGCGCTGGCCCATGCCTTCGACCTGCATCCCGAGGCGGCGGTGCGCTTCGAGATCGAGAATGTCTCGCTCACCCTGATCGAGCATTTCGAGCAGGCCGATCCGCTTCATGCCTGGCGGGTGTCGTTCGTGAACTACATGCCGCGCGAGATCGCCGTCGCCCATGCCGGCGGGCCTGCGTGACGGGGACGGCCCCGTCGAGCGCCAAGTCGACCGCGGCGCTGGCGGCGGATCAGGCCGCCCACTGGAACGGGGCGGGCGGCCAGAGCTGGCTGAAGGCGCAGGCGCGTCTCGACCATCTGATGGCCGGGATCACCCGCGACGCGCTGGCGCTCGCGAACGCGCAGCCCGGTGAGACAGCGATCGACGTCGGCTGCGGTCCTGGCACCACGACGGCGGCCTTGGCCGCCGCGGTCGGGCCGGAGGGTCACGTGCTGGGCGTCGACATCTCGCAGGTGCTGATCGATGCGGCGGCGACGCGACGGCTTTCCAACGCGACCTTCGTCGTGGCCGATGCCGCCGCGCATCCGTTCGAGGCGGCTTCCGTCGACCTGATCTTCTCGCGCTTCGGCGTCATGTTCTTCGGCGATCCGGTGGCGGCTTTCACGAACCTGCGTCGCGCGCTGAAGCCGTCTGGACGGCTGGCCTTCGTCTGCTGGCGGAGCGCGCAGGACAATCCGTGGAGCCTCACGCCGGTCAAGGCGGCCGCGCCGTTCCTGACGCTGCCGCCCCGGCCCGGTTCCGAAGAGCCCGGCCAGTTCGCCTTCGGCGACCGTGTGCGGGTCGAGCGCATCCTGATCGGCGCGGGCTTCACGGATCTCGCGATCGAGCCGCTCGACGTCGAGATCTGGATGGGGCGGGACCCGGCCGATGTCGTGGCCAATGCCGGCCGCTTCGGGCCGCTGGCCCGGCCGCTTGCCGAGGCCGATCCGGCCGCCGCCGCCCAGGCGAAGGCCGCGATCGTCGAGGCGATGGCGCCGCACGCGACCAAGGACGGCGTGTCGCTGCCCGGCGCCTGCTGGCTGGTGAGCGCGACGCCCGGCTGATGGAGCATATCTCGACCTTCCCGCTGCCGCCGGTGACGCTCGTGCTGGGCGGCGCCCGCTCGGGCAAGAGCACCCATGCCGAGCGGCTGGTCACGGGCACTCTGCACGGCGGGGCGCCGCAGCCGGCGGTCTATATCGCCACGGCCGAGGCGGGCGACGTCGAGATGGCGACCCGGATCATGGCCCATCGCACCCGACGCGGCGCCGTCTGGACCACGATCGAGGAACCGCTGAAGCTCGCCGACGTGCTGGAGCAGGCGGCCGCGAAGGGCCAGCCGATGCTGGTCGACTGCCTGACGCTCTGGCTCTCGAACCTCATGCATGCCGGCGAGGATGTCGACCAGGCGACCGACGAACTGGTGCAGTCACTGGATGATCACAATCAGCCGGTGGTCTTCGTCAGCAACGAAGTGGGTCTCGGCATCGTGCCCGAGACCCCCCTTGGCCGCAGCTTCCGGGACGCGATGGGCCGGCTGAATATGCGTATTGCCGAGCGCGCCGACCGGGTGATCCTGATGGCCGCGGGCCTTCCCCTGGTGATGAAGGACCGACCGGTCCGGCCACGCTGAGGACGGGCCAATCCGGCGCCAAAACGTGCTATGGTTCGGCTCTCGTGACCATCCAGGCGCTCCCCGGCGTCGGTCGCCAGCCAAACGGAGCACAAAATGAAGCTCGATCGCCGAACCGTCCTTTCGGGGACCGCGGCCGCGTTCGCCGCGCCGTTCCTCGGGTCCCAGCCGGCCCGGGCCGATGCCAAGCGCCAGTCGCTGGTCGATTCCTGTCTCGCCACGGCCCGCAAGATCCTGGGCGGCCCCGACTTTCCCGACGCCGCCAGCCAGATGGTCAATGCGCGGGGCGTCCTGATCATCCCCGAGCTCGTCCAAGGCGGATTCATCTTCGGCGCCGCCGGCGGTCGCGGCGTGCTGCTGGGACGGAATTCGCCCAACAACTGGAGCTACCCGGCCTTCTACCTCATGGGCTCCGGCAGCGTCGGCCTTCAGGTCGGCGGCAAGGTCTCCGAGATCGTGTTCATCATCCGGACCGAGAAGGGCCTGCAGGCGATCATCGACCACAAGTTCAAGTTCGGCGCGGAAGCGGGCGTGACAATGGTCGCGGTCGGCATCGGCCTCGAGGGCGCCACGACAGGAGCCGGCGGCGCCGACATCGTGGCCTTCGCCAACTCGCAGGGCCTGTTCGCCGGCGCCTCGCTCGAAGGCTCCTACGTCGACGCCGACAACGACTGGAACGCCCTCTATTACGGCGGCGGTGCGACCGCGAAGGGCGTCGTCCTCGACCGCCGCTACACCAACCCGGGCGCCGAGCCGCTCAGGCAGTATCTGTCGAAGTGGTAATCTAGAGTCGTCATTGGAGGGCGCCACTCCAGTGGCGCGCTCCAATGAGTTAGGCGACCTTCAGCCCCGCCGCGATCGAGAGCTTGGCCTTGGTCTTGGCCTTGACCTCGTCGACGGTGACGCCGTCGGCGAGTTCGAGCAGCGTGACGCCGCTATTGCCCTTTTTGTCGACGGCGAAGACTCCGAGTTCGGAGATCACCATGTCGACCACGCGCCGGCCGGTCAGCGGCAGGGTGCATTCGGGGAGCAGCTTCGAGGCGCCGTCCTTGGAGACATGCTCCATGGTGACGATCACGCGCTTCACGCCGGCGACCAGGTCCATGGCGCCGCCCATGCCCTTCACCATCTTGCCGGGGATCATCCAGTTGGCGAGGTCGCCGTTCTCGGCTACTTCCATGGCGCCCAGGATGGACAGGTCGATATGGCCGCCACGGATCATCGCGAAGCTGTCGGCCGAGCTGAAATAGGAGGTGCCCTTGACCTCGGTTACGGTCTGCTTGCCGGCGTTGATGATGTCGGCATCGACCTCGTTGTCGTAGGGGAAGGGGCCGACGCCCAGCATGCCGTTCTCGCTCTGCAGCGTGATGTCGACATCCTCCGGCACGTAGTTCGAGACCAGGGTCGGGATGCCGATGCCCAGGTTCACGTAGAAGCCGTCCTTCAGTTCCTCGGCGGCGCGTGCCGCCATCTGATCGCGGGTCCAGGCCATCCTTCTCTCCTCAAGCCTTGCGAATGGTGCGCTGTTCGATCTGCTTGTCGTACGGAGCACCGCAGAAGATGCGCTTCACGAAGACGGCAGGCGTGTGGATGTGGTCGGGGTCGAGTTCGCCGACCGGCACCAGCTCCTCGACCTCGGCGACGCACATCCTGGCGGCCGTCGCCATCATCGGATTGAAGTTCCGCGCGGCCTTCCGGTAGATCAGGTTGCCCGAGGTGTCGCCCTTCCAGGCCTTGACCAGGGCGATGTCGCCGAACAGGCCGCGCTCCATCACATATTCCTCGCCGTCGAAGACCTTGGTCTCCTTGCCCTCGGCTACCAGCGTGCCGACGCCGGTCTTGGTGTAGAAGGCGGGGATGCCGGCGCCGCCGGCGCGGCAGCGTTCGGCCAGCGTGCCCTGCGGGTTGAACTCGAGTTCCAGCTTTCCGTCGAGGTAGAGCTTGGCGAAGGTCTTGTTCTCGCCGACATAGGAGCTGATCATCTTCTTCACCTGCCCGGTCTCGAGCAGCAGGCCGAGGCCCGCGCCGTCGATGCCGGCATTGTTCGAGACGCAGGTGAGGCCCTTCACGCCGGACTCGCGCACCGCGCGGATCAGCTTGTCGGGAATGCCGACCAGGCCGAAGCCGCCGCACATCAGCATCAGATCGTCGCGCAGCAGGCCCTCGAGCGCCGACTTCGCATCCTTGTAGACCTTGTTCGCCATCGCTGTGTCCGTCCTCGCCTGCCGCAGTCGCTGGGGTCCCGGCATATGGGAGGCCCCGGACTTGCCTGTCAATCAGTCGCGAATTGTCCGCTTTCCGGCGACGAATTCCCCCATCAGCCGGTGTCCATCGTCGCTGACGGCGAGGTCCATGAACAGGGTGCGCTCGTTGGCGAGGCCTTGTGACAAAGGCGTTTCAGTGGCCGAGCGGACCAGCCGCTTGATGTGCGCCACGGCCTTCGGCGGCTGGGCCGCCAGCCGCCGGGCCATCTTCATCGCATGATCAAGCACAGGCCCGTCGACCGCCGCATGAACCATGCCGAGGCTCGCGGCCTCGTCGGGCGATACGGTGCGACCCGTCAGCGACAGTTCGAGGGCGCGGGCCTCGCCGACCAGGCGCACGAGGCGCTGCGTGCCGCCGGCCCCGGCCAGGATGCCGATGTTGATCTCGGGCTGGCCCAGCCAGTAGGGCCCGCGCTCGGCGAGACGGATGTCGCAGGCCATGCAGAATTCGAAGCCGCCGCCCATCGCCGTGCCGTTGATCGCGGCGATCACCGGCTTGGGCGCGGCTTCGAGCCGGGTGAGGATCCGGTGATAGGCGCTTTCGAGCGAGGGCCGGTCGAGCGAGAAGGTCGTGCCCTTCGCGCGCAGCTTCTCCGAAAGGGCCAGCAGTTCGGACACGTCGTAATGCTCGATGAACACGCCCTTCAGCGCGCCGGTGAAGACCAGCACCCTCACCGTGTCGTCGGCCAGCAGGCCGTCGACCGCCGCGTCAAGCTCGCCGACCATCGCGGCGTTCATGTAGCCCTTGGGCGGATCGTTGAAACGGACGATGGCTACGGCGTCACGCCGCTCGATTTCGATCAGGGACATGAGCTCAATTGTTCCTGTCCAGGATCACGATGGCAATTCCCGCGACCACCAGCGACGTGG
>JAGNNA010000129.1 GCA_017990895.1 Reyranella sp. | reverse complement strand
GCTCACCTTCACGGCGAAGTCGAGCATCGCCTTCTGGCGCGGCGAGATGTCGGCCTTGCGGTAGTTGATGGCGACCTGGTCGGCGATCAGCGGGTCCTTGTCGCGGATGCGCAGGATCGCGCCGTGGGCGATCACGCAATACTGGCACTGGTTGAGGTTCGACGTCGCCACGACGATCATCTCGCGCTCGGCCTTGCTGAGGTTGCCGGGCTTGTCCATCAGCGCGTCGTGATAGGCGAAGAAGGCGCGAAATTCCTCGGGGCGGTGGGCCAGCACGAGGAAGACGTTGGGGATGAAGCCGGACTTTTCCTGCACCTTCTCGATGCGCTCGCGGATGTCGGCGGGCATGTCCGCAAGGGCGGGGACGGGGAAGCGGCTGATGGCGGAACCCTTGTCGGACATGTCGTTCTCCGGAAAGCTCAAAGACGTGATGGTGCCTCAGCTTTCCTCTTCTTCGTCGCCGCTGTCGAGCCATTCGACGACGCGGACCATGCGCCCCTCCTTGTCGGACACGATCCGCAGGCTGTCATACTCCGTGCCGGAGGTACCCTTGAGGTACCAAGGCCGCCAAGGCGAGGCGAACCCGGAGCCGCATCTGTTGAAGCCCAGATGAACGAGGCCGACCGTTACGTGAAGGCCTGGGGAGACCGGCGCGCCCGTGTGCTCATGATCGTGGTGCTTGCCTCGGGCGCCTGTCTCAGCCTGTTCGTCTGGCATCGACCGTGGGTCGCGGCTTTATGCCTGCTCGGCGCGGCGCTTGGCATCTACGGCTATTTCCAGTTCCGCTGCCCGCGCTGTCGGGAGCGATTCATGTCTTTCTCCCGGCAGGAGATCCGGCCGGATGGCGCGTGCTGCCAGAACTGCGGCCTGCAGAAGAACGCCCTGCCTCCGGCCGAGTCCGCGACCGGTGCGACGCGCCGGCAGGGCTGATCGCGCTGCCCATGGGCCGCCCCGGCAAGGCCGGCACCTGGTAACGTCGAGGTTCAGCGCATCAGATCCGCCACCGCCGCCTTCTGCGCCTCGGTGAGCGACACGCTCCTGCGCGTCGCGGAGTCCACGTAGACGTGGATGAAGTGGCCGACGGCAGCCGGCGTCTCGCTGTCCCGGGCGAAGATCGCGAGTTCGTAGCGCAGCGAGCTGTTGCCTATGCGACCGAGGCGGATGCCGACATCGACCGTCTGGGGAAAGTCGACGGGCGCCAGGAATTCACAGCCGCTCGCGATGCACAGGCCGATCGAGGTCTGGCCCGGCGCCCGCAGGATGCCGCGCTCGATCGCGAGGGTGGTGAGCGACGTATCGAACCAGTTGTAATAGACGGCATTGTTGACGTGGCCGTAGGCGTCGCAGTCGGACCACCGGCTCGCGACCGGCATCCACCACTTGTAATCCCCGCGCCGCTCGTCCTTCGCCGCCTTCACGCCGGTCATCACGATCTCCCTGACTTTGCCGCGGGCCCTTGTACAGCCGGCGCCGAAATCGGGGCAATCCGCAGGAACCGACCGGCGAACGGCTGCGGGTCGGCGATGACCGCGCAGCGAGTTTGGACCCTTGATGCAGGCCTCCGGATCGTGCCCAATTCGGGCGTTTCAGCGACATCAGGACAAATGAAAGGTCCGGCCATGCGAAAGAACAAGATCAAGGAAATCTGGGCCGCGGGGAAATGCGCGACACTGGGCTGGCTCTCGGTGCCGAACACCTTCACCGCGGAGGTCATGGCGCGGCAGGGCTTCGACGCGCTGTGCGTCGACCTGCAGCATGGCCTGTCGGAGATGAAGGACGTGGCGCCGATGCTGCAGGCGATCTCGCAGACCGACACGGTGCCGGTGGTGCGCGTCGCCTGGAACGAGCCTGCCGCGATCATGAAGGCGCTCGACCTCGGCGCCTACGGCATCATCGTGCCGCTGGTCAACAATGCCGAGGAAGCCGCCAAGGCTGTCGCGGCGTGCCGCTATCCGCCGGTGGGCATGCGCTCCTCGGGACCGGTGCGCGCGGTGCACTATGGCGGCGCCGACTACGTGGCGAAGGCCAACGACGAGATCATCGTCATGGCAATGATCGAGACCAAGGAAGGGCTGGAGAACCTCGAGGCGATCTGCGCGACGCCCGGCCTCGACGCGGTCTATATCGGCCCGGCGGACCTCTCGTTCGCCCTTGGCCTGCCGCCGCGCGGCGACAATCCCGATCCGCTGCACATCGCGACCTGCGACAGGATCCGCGAAGCCGCCCACAAGGCCGGCATCAAGTGTGTCATGCACTGCGCCGCGGCGCCGTTTGCGGCCGGCGCCGTGAAGCGCGGTTTCGACATGGTGATGCTGACGGCCGATCTCTCCTGCATGATCGCGGGCGCCCGCCAGCAACTCGAGGAACTGAGGGCCAAGTCGGCCTGACCAGGTCGGCCTGACCAGGTCGACCTCGCGGAGGCGACGGCGAGAGCGCGACGGCACCAGCCCGGGATCTGGCTGCTGTCGCGCCATGGCGGTTCCCACTTCGCGAATGGCGGGAAGAAAAGTACTATTCGTCTGTGGGGATATGGTGAAAGCTGCCGCCATTGCCTGGGTTGATCTCCGCCGATTGGGAGGCGACGGGATCAAATAGTCATAGAGGGGTGGAAATGGCCGATGAGCGCACGCGAAGGCTGCAACTTTCGAAATGCTACTGCACCGAGCGGACTCCGGAAATAAAGGCCGAACTCGTCCGGCTCGCGTCAGAAAGCGCCGAGCTGAAGGCGGAGCTGGATGGTGCGGCCGAGCCTGCGCGACAAGGCGCCATTCGTCGTCGCCGGGCCTACCTCAACCGGCGCAACGACGAACTGAAGGTCGAGCGTGCCGCGCTGGAAGCCGAGCTGAAGGTGGCTTCGGAGGGTCTCAAGTCCAGTTCGGCATCTCGCTGACGATCGCTAGTCGTCAGTAGAGCGCGGCAAGGGCTTCGCGGATCTGCTTTTCAGCCGCCGGCCAGCGCTGGATGGCCTGCTGCGGCTTCAGGACTTCGGCCTGGAGCCCCGACTTCGTATAGACGAGTTCGCCGTCGTCATTGAGCGCGAGCGAGCCTTCGATGCCGGCAATCGCAATCTCCTTCGCCATGTCGTTTCTCCGCACGATGTGAAGCGAGGACTACGCTCAGCATCCATTTCTGTTGCATCGAGGCGACGCCGCCCGCCGGATCGGTAAGTCGCATGTGAAGTGCAACATAATGTTGGCAAATCTTCGTGCGTAATCTGCGCTACGAGGTTCTGGGGCGATCATTTTGAGTCTTCGTATCGCCGCGCTGAATCGAATGCTTGGATGCTCATCAATGTTGCGATAGTGGTGAGGTCATGACGGATTTGGCGGACGCGACACGTCACCTTCTTTGCCAGCGTATCCATCGTTTCGTGCTCGTTTTGGAACGCTTCAGGCGCAATCCGAACCGTCGAGAGGCCTATCACATCCTCTCGGCCATAGAATTGCTTCGTGAGGGCCGCTACGACGCGGGAATCGAGGCCGTCCGAGCCGCCGAACATGTGGCGCCGATTCCCGACGGGCTGTCCGTGCTGCCGGGCCTTCATGACGACATGACCGCCGGTGAACTGCGCGAGGCGCTGCGTGCGGTCGTGCGGCCCGCCAATGCGGGGTCGCCGGGCGGCCCGACGGCAGAGGCGGGCGACTAGCGGCACCGCCCGCTCGGCTATTTCCAGCACCGCACGCCCGTCTGGGCGAGCTCGCGATCTTCAGTAATGTGAATTTGTAACGACTCGCATGCAACCGCCGTCGAGAGGCCCCGTTGCATGGCGGCAAGCCATTCGCTTGCTCGAGGAGAGGAGCATGCCGCTCGACGTCGGACAGACCGGATTGGGGCTGGAAATCGCCTTGCTGCGCGCCTTAGGAGACCGCCGGCGGCGGCGCTCGCTGGCCGACCGGCTGCTGCGTGAGCGTCGCGGTGTGAAAAGTTTTGCCAGCGTGCGTGGCGGAAAATGACGATCGATCCCACGTCGTCCCTGCAATCGCCGACCGAGCTCTGGAAGCCCGATGGCCCGCATCGCCTGGGCTGAGTTTGCCCGTTCTCCCGGCGTGGCCTTCATGGTCGCGGGAGAAATCGCGCCCTGCTTCGCCGGCGGACCTCGGGACGACGACCCATTCGACAGTGCTCGCCTTCGGTTCGCGGCGAACTTGATGGTCCGCACCTGCAGTCACCTGAAGCTGAAGGGCCCGTTCGCGGTTCAGCCTTCGCGTGAAGGCAACAGCCTGCAGATCCAGTGCGCGGTCATGGAGCCAGCCGACTATCTGCGGCTGGGCGAGGTGACGGACGGCGACGAGGTCGAAGCCTCCGTCTGGCGCGGGCGCCGCCACTTCACGCTCGACGAGGCGCGCCACGAGCAACTGCTCGCCATAGCAGGCCCTCCCGATGGGCGTGGCGCCGGCCGTCGCGCTCGTGCGGCCGTTCGGGAAGCCGAGGAACAGTCGCGCTATCGCTGGGGCCAGGACTGAGGGCCATCCCTTGAATGGATACGGCCTTTCCGCTCGAGGCCACGACGACCCTACATCTCTGCATCGACATGCAGCGTCTCTTCGCCGAGGAGACGGAATGGCGAGTGCCGTGGCTTCCGCGTGTTCTCGACGCAGCGCCGTGATGCAGGCGATCGAGCTAGGATTTCGCACTGTTCTGCTGACCTATGCACTCGGCAATACCAGCGGCCACGCTCATGATGCGATGGCGCTTCTTTTGGCGGACCGGCTTTTGTTGCCGTGTGTTCGCGGCCGGACAGTGAGCGGCGCTCGATCCTGCGATCCTTGGCTATCCTCATCGTCAAGCTGCCAAACCGTTGGAGAGCCTTTGTCGAAAGTTCCATGGGCAGATCTCTCGCAGGCGCCGGCAAAGGCTCACCTCCTCGTTGGCGAACTGGAGTCCTCGTTCTTCGGCGGCAAGGTCGCCAGCGATCCCTTCGATTCGCGTCGCCTTCGCGAGGGCGTCAACCTCATGAGCCGCGTGTGCACGCGACTCGGGCTCGGTGGCAGGCATAGCGCAACCACGTCGCGGGCCCTCGGTGCCAGCCTGGTGCTCTGCATTTTCGAGAACGGCGAAGATCGCGACCGGGTCGCCGAACTTGCCGGGGCCTCGCCATCCGAGGACGCCGGCGAATGGGCGAGCCGTCGTGCCTTCACGTTGTGCTCCGCGGTACATGACCGCCTCGTGGCGGTGGGCGGGGAAACCGACAATCGGTATTCGGGACGCCGCCGGCACGAGCGTGAGTGCGATGCCGCGGCGCAAAGCCTGCGATGGGGCGACGCGAAATCGGCATCGGACACTCCGATCAAGTTCGTTGCAGCGTGGAACGCTGTCGGATGCACACGCGGGATTGCCGGGAATATCCCGCGAGGTAAGCAACCCGGCTACAGGGATGCCGTTGGGTGCGCTCTTCACGCACAACTGATCGGAACCCGCTATGGCCAAGAAGCCCGCATCGCCGACGAAGGCTCCTTCCTCTCCGCGCACGGCGGGGCAGGACACGCCCCTCGACAAGGGCGGTGCCGCCCGGCAGGAGACGGTCAAGACGGGTGATCTTCAACCCGACATGATGGCGCCGGGAAACGTGCTGACGACGAACCAGGGTGTTGGTGTCAGCGACGACCAGAACTCGCTGAAGGCCGGCGTTCGCGGGCCGACGCTTCTCGAAGACATCCTCATGCGCGAGAAGATCACGCATTTCGATCATGAGCGGATTCCCGAACGCGTCGTGCATGCACGCGGTGCCGCGGCACATGGCGTGTTTCAGGTCTATGAAGACCTGTCCGAACTCTCCTGCGCGCAGGTGTTTCGCGATCCCAAGGTCCAGACGCCTGTCTTCGTGCGCTTCTCGACCGTTGCGGGTTCGCGCGGTTCGGCCGACACGCCGCGCGACGTGCGCGGTTTCGCCGTGAAGTTCTACACGCAGGAGGGCGTCTGGGATCTGGTCGGCAACAACATGCCGGTGTTCTTCATCCAGGATGCCAACAAGTTTCCCGATTTGATCCATGCGGTGAAGCCCGAGCCCAACAATGAGATTCCGCAGGCGGCGTCGGCGCATGACACGTTCTGGGATTTCGTGTCCCTGACGCCCGAGAGCGCCCACATGCTGATGTGGGCCATGAGCGACCGCGCGCTGCCGCGCACATTCGCTACCATGGAAGGCTTCGGCGTTCACACCTTCCGTCTGGTCGATGCAGAAGGCGGCTGGCGCTTCGTGAAGTTCCACTGGAAGCCCATCAAGGGCGTTTGCTCCATGGTATGGGACGAGTCGAACCTCCTGTGCGGGCGCGATCCGGACTATCAGCGCCGCGAGCTCTGGGAATCGATCGAGCGTGGCGATTTCCCCGAATGGGAGCTGGGCCTGCAGATCGTGGAACCGGCCGACGAGCACAAATTCGACTTCGACCTGCTCGACGCGACAAAGCTCATTCCCGAGGAACTGGTGCCCATCCGGAAGGTCGGCAAGCTCACCCTCAACCGCAATCCGGACAACTACTTTGCCGAAACCGAGCAGGTGGCGTTCCACACTGGTCATATCGTCCCTGGCATCGACTTTTCCAACGACCCGCTGCTGCAGGGCAGGCTGTTCTCCTATATCGACACGCAGCTGCGCAGGGTCGGACCGAACTTCCACGAACTGCCGATCAACCGGTCCCTGCGCCCCGTGGACAACAATCAGCGTGACGGCTTTGGCCGCCATACCATTAACCCCGGCCGTGTCTCGTACTTCCCCAACAGCCTGGGTGGTGGCTGCCCGATGCATTCGCCCACGGCGGCAGCGGCATTCCGCTCGGTCGCGGTGCAGGAGGCGGGCGCCAGGTTGCGCCAGCGCAGCGACAGCTTCAGCGACCATTTCAGCCAGGCGACCATGTTCTGGAACAGCATGAGCGACTGGGAGAAGGATCACATCGCGGCGGCCTTCGCCTTCGAGCTCAACATGGTGGTCGATCAGGGCGTGCGGAACCGCGTCATGAACGAGCTGCTGTACAACATCTCCCCGCAGCTGGCCGACATGGTCTCAGGCCCCACCGGTATCGAAGTGGCTCCGGCGGGCACGCCCGAGGCGCCGACGCCGTCTGCACCGACGCCGTCAGGACCGCTCAATCCCAAGGCCGACGGACTGAACTCGCCGGCGCTTTCCATGGACAAGGCTCCGCCTCTGGTGCGCGGCCGCAGGATCGCGATCCTGGTCGGGGACGGCGTCGACTCCGCGATCGTAAAGACCATGGTTGGGGACCTCACCAAGGCCGGGCAGCTTGCCGAACTCATCGGCCCGACCGCCGGAGCCGTGATCGACGCCACGACCAAGCCACTGCCGGTCAACCGCGCTGCCCCCAATGCGCCGTCGGTGATTTACGACGCCGTCCTGATCCCGCCCGGCGTCGCGGAAGGGCTGATGGCAATGCCGATGGGCCAACGGTTCGTCGACGAGGCCTTCCGCCACGGCAAGCCGATCGTGGCGGCAGAGGACGCGCGGGCCTTGTTCGAACTCATCGGCATCCCCGAGGCAGAAGGACTGGTGATCGGCGGGAGCAAACTGGCCACGGCGCTGCTCGATAACTTGGCCCAGCATCGCTTCCCGCGTCGTCTCTCCAATCTCGCGCCCAACTGATCGCAACGAGGTCGGCGCAATTCCGTTCTGCCGACCATCAATCCGTAGGAGATTTCAATGGCTACCAAGGAAAATGCGGTCGCTCTGCTCAAGGCCGACCATCGCAAGGTCGAAGAACTGTTCGAGTCCTTCAAGAAGGCCCGATCCGAGGACCGCAAGGTCGTGCTCGTCAGGGAAATCTGCACCGAGTTGATGGTGCACGCGACCATCGAGGAAGAAATCTTTTATCCCGCCTGCAAGGGCAGGATCGAGGATGAGGATCTTCTCGACGAAGCCTATGTCGAACATGACGGTGCCAAGGTCCTGATCGCCGAGCTGCTGCAGGGCTCGCCAGCCGACGAGTTCTACGACGCCAAGGTCAAGGTCCTGTCGGAAATGATCAAGCATCACGTCAAGGAAGAGGAGATGCGCTCCGAGGGCCTGTTCGCCGAGGCGCGGGACGCCGGCATCAACCTCGACGATCTCGGTGACCGGCTGAAGGCCCGCAAGGCGCAGCTGCTGGCCCGGTTCAAGGAAGCGGAGGCCTTGCCGCCGCCGCAGACCCGGTCCTTCACGGGCCACAAGCTTGCACAGAGCCAGCCGCTGCAGGTTCAGTAACTTCGACGACCGAGACGGTCGGGCGTGCTTCCCTTCGAGGAAGCACGGACCGGCCTTTTATCGCGGGGCGGGATGCAACCCCGCCGGGCGGCGTGAGGCCGTAACAAACAAAGGTGGCCCGTCGAAGCCACCTTTCTGCCTGCTTCAGAAACCTTGTTGGCGCGGTTAGCGCCTTGCCGGTGCGGGCTCGATCGAGGAGACAGGATCCGACCCGGGAAAGCTGTCCTTGAGGGCGGCGTCCAGCTTCCTGTCGATCGTCTCGGTGACGGAGCGAGGCTTGTCCTTGCCAGGCGTGGCCTTGCCGCTTTCTTCGCGAGCAATTCGCTGTCCCAGCGCCAGAAGCTCCTGCTCCATCATCTTGAGATCGGAGGCTTCGCGATCAGACATGTCACTGGATTTGTTGGCGCTGGCGATCTTCGCCTTGAGATCGTCGCGTTCCTGCATGAGCTGTTCGGTCTTGGTCATGTAAATCTCCGGGCTGAGTTTGGTTCAAGTCCAGACCCAACGCGGATTGCCTCTCGCGAGTTGCGATCGAGGGCAGCCGAACTCTATCGGGAACCATTTGCGCGCGGCCCGTTGAGAGGCTGCTGGAAATGCTCAGCTCACCTTTGAGAGGAACTGAAATGAAGAAGATGTTTGCGCTCGCGGCAACCGCGATGATCGTCGCCGGTACTCCGGCTTTCGCCACAACCGATGCCGAGTGCCAGGACATGTGGAAGAAGGCCGACGCCAACAGCGACGGCAACGTCTCGGGCGGTGAGGCGATCCGCTACATGTCGTTCATGCGCGTTGCCGGCATGACCGTCGCGACCGAAGGCACGATCACCCAGACCGAGTTCATGAACGCCTGCAAGGCCGATGCCTACAAGGTGAAGCAGGCCGATGCCGGCGCGCCGCTGAAGGGCTCGAACTCGTTCACCGAAGCGCAGGCCAAGGACCGAATCATCGCCCAGGGCATGGACGGCGTGACGGGCCTGAAGAAGGACGACGATGGCATCTGGCGCGGTACGGCCCAGCAGGCCGGCAAGCCCGTGCAGGTGGCGGTCGACTTCAAGGGCAACGTCGTCACGGCCAACCAGTAAAACCACAAGGAAGGGATACACACATGAAGACCGTAAGCCGAGCTTATGACAGTTACGCCCAGGCCCGTGCGGCCGTCGATGCCGTCGAGAAGGCGGGCGTGCCCAGCAGCGATGTCAGCATCGTCGCCAACAAGTATGTCAGCGCCGAGTACGCCGACGTCGATGACGTGAACAAGGCTGCGGCGGGCGCGGGTATCGGCGGCGCCCTTGGTGCCGGTGCCGGCCTTCTGGCGGGTCTCGGAATGCTGGCGATCCCGGGCCTCGGGCCGGTCGTCGCGGCCGGCTGGCTCGCCTCGACGGCTGCGGTTGCGGCGGGCGGCGCGGCTGCCGGCGGCATCGTTGGTGCGTTGGCGGACGCGGGTACCGACCGCGATCACGCCGAGGTCTATTCCGAGGCGGTGCGTCGGGGCGGCACGCTCGTCACGGCCCGCGTGCCCGACGGCGATGCGGCGCGCATCGAGGCGATCCTCGCTGCCTCGAGCCCCATCGATCCGGTCGCGCGGGGTGCCGAATATCGCGCGGCTGGCTGGAAGAGCTTCGATCCCAAGGCTCCGCCGTACCGGCCCAACCAGACCGAGATCGACCGTATGCGTGCCAATTGGCCCGGCTGAACTGGTCGGTGAAGGAAAGGGGCCCGCTTGTCGGGCCCCTTTTTTTATGGTTCGCTTTTTAGAGCACTTCTGCCCGCAAGTTTCGGCGGTCACGCAACAATCACAGGCGTGCAGGCATTGACTCTCCAACAGGAAGGAGAGTGACATGGACGCGGCACGTACGATCCTCGAGGACATCGCGCACTACTTCGTCGGCCACGCCGATTCGCGCACGCAACTGGAGGCCCTGGACCGCGATCGGCAGAATGCAGAGATCGAAATCCGAGCGGTCCTCGATCGGCTGGCAGCCAAGTACGATGTCGCGAGCGACGATGTAGATCAGGCAATGGAAAGCATCGGTCTCGCGATCGGCGATATGACCTACGAACCCGAGACAGAGTATCTTGAGAAAATCGACCTCAAGCCGACGGCCTGAGCAGTTCCCTGACGTCGACCAAGGCTCCCGAAATCGCGGCGGCCGCTGCCATCGCAGGCGAGACGAGATGGGTTCGGCTTTCCGGCCCTTGCCGCCCTTCGAAGTTACGATTCGACGTACTGGCCGCCCGTTGCCCCGGCATCAGGACGTCGCCATTCATCGCAAGGCACATCGAGCACCCGGGATCCCGCCATTCGAAGCCCGCTTCGGTAAAGACCTTGTCCAGGCCCTCGCTTTCGGCCTGCCGTTTTACAATTCCTGAGCCCGGTACGACCAACGCTCTCACGTGGGATGCCACCTTGCGGCCGCGAACGACTGCGCCGGCGCTCCGCAGGTCCTCCAGCCGGCCGTTGGTGCAGGAGCCGATGAACACGACATCGATCTTGAGGCCGATCAGGCTCTGTCCCGCACTCAAGCCCATATAGTCGAGCATCCGCTTCGCTTCGGCGCGGCGGCGTGGATCGGCGTCGCTCTGCAAATCAGGGACGGCATCTGTGATCTGTAGGACTGCTTCCGGGTTGGTGCCCCAGGTTACCATCAGGGCCGTCCGGGACGCGTCGAACGTCACGCTCCTGTCCCAGACGGCACCGGGATCGGATGGAAGGTCCCGCCAGAAGCCGATGGCACGATCCAACGCGTCACCCGCTGGCGCCCTCTCGCGGCCACGCACATAGGCGAAGGTTTTCTCGTCGGGTGCAATCAGTCCGACGCGGGCCCCGGCTTCGATGGCCATGTTGCACAAGGTCATGCGCGCTTCCATGCCGAGCGACGTGACGGCATCGCCGCAGAATTCGAGCACGTGGCCGTTGGCGCCCGCCGCACCCAACCTGCCGATGAGCGCCAGCGCGAGGTCCTTGGCCGAGGTGCCGAACGGCAGGCGACCCGTCACCTCGACCTTCATGTTGCGCGCCTTTTCCTGCACCAGCGTCTGCGTCGCCAGCACCTGCTCGACCTCGGATGCACCGACGCCGAACGCGAGAGCGCCCAGCGCGCCGTGCGTCGAGGCATGCGAATCACCCTGACGATGGTCTGGCCTGGCAGGGAAAAGCCGAGCTCGGGCCCGATCACGTGGACGATGCCCTGGCGTTCGTCCAGCAGCGGGATGTAGGGCACGCCGAACGACGCGACATTTACCTCCAGCGTTTCGATCTGAGTGCGCGACTTCGGGTCCGTGACGCCTTCTCGTCGTCGTTGGGTGGGTACGTTGTGATCGGCGACGGCAAGCGTCGATGCCGGCCGTCGGACGGCACGACCGGCGCGCCGCAACCCTTCGAAGGCCTGCGGGCTCTGCACCTCGTCGAGCAGGTGCCGATCCACATAGATCACGCAGGTCCGACCACCCAGCCGCTCGACGACGTGTGCGTCCCAGATCTTGTCGTAGAGGGTACGGGGAGTCGGAGAGGCCATGTCCTGCCTGTTTCGCGGGAGCCGGCAAGATGCGCTTTGTCCTTGCAAAAGCCCAGTCCGGTTCATCAGGTCCCGAAGTCGTGGCCGACCATCTGGATTCTTCTCCGACCCTCGTGCTCGATCCCCTTGGCATCGAGATCGGCACCTTCGCGCACGACCCGCTGGGCTTCGTGCTGTTCGCCTTTCCGTGGGGTGAGCCGGGGACGGTGCTGGAGAAGGATGCGGGACCCGAGCCCTGGCAGCGTGAGGTGTTGGCGCACATCGGGCGTTCGCTCGGCGGCGCCTCCGACGCGATCCGCATCGCGTTGCTTCGGGGCATGGTGTCGGCAAGTCGTCGCTGGTGGCGTGGATCATCGTGTGGGCGCTCGCCACCTTCCGCGACACGCGCGGAGTCGTGACGGCCAATACGGCGACGCAGCTTAAGACCAAGACCTGGCCCGAACTCACCAAGTGGCTGCGACTCGCCGCCTGCGCGGACTGGTTCGAGATCTCCGCCACCTCGATCGCCAGCGTCGAGACCGCGCACGAGCGGACGTGGCGCATCGACGCCGTGCCGTGGAGCCTGCGCAGCACCGAGGCCTTTGCCG
>JAGNNA010000490.1 GCA_017990895.1 Reyranella sp. | reverse complement strand
CGGACGCTTCACCGCCGACGGCATCGATCTCGCACAGGTGACGTTCGAGCGACGCGGCGATCTTCGCTATGTCGGCCAGGGCTACGAACTGCGGGTCACCTTCCCGGACGGTATCCTCGACGCGGCCGCTCTCGCCCAGGCTTTCGATTCCTTCCACGAGGTCCACAAGCGCGAATACGGCCATCACTTCGCCGATTCCGCGATCGAGATCGTGAACCTGCGCCTGGTCGGCGCGGCCAGCGCCGCCACCATCGCCAAGCCCGTGCCCGATGGCGTGCGCTCGCTCGAAGCCGCAACAGTACGCGCCGGCAACGGCACTTTCCGCGTCGAGGGCAAGCTCGCCGACTATCCGACGACTTTCTACCGCCGCGACCTGCTTCCAGTCGGCGAGCGCATCCCCGGTCCCGCCATCGTGCTGCAGATGGACACGACGACCGTCGTGCCGCCCCACTTCAGCTTCGAGGCCGACGCGGCCGGCAATCTCATGATCCGCAAGGAGGCACGCCAATGAGCGCCTCTCTTCGCCGGGAGCGCGCCATTCCAGTGGCTCTCATAACTGTACGAACGAAGAGCATGAGCGCCACTGGAGTGGCGCGCTCCCAGCAGAGGAGTGCCGCATGACCACCGCCCCCGCCCGCCAGCCCGCGACCAAGCCCGACCGCATCGATCCGATCACCAGCAGCGTGATCCAGGGCGCGCTCGAGAACATCGCCGTCGAGATGGGCTACAAGCTGATGCGCATGAGCTACTCCTCGATCATCCGCGAGTCAGAGGATTTCGGGGCGGCGCTCGTCGATGCCGAAGGCAGGGGCCTCGCCGAATCGGCGCAGTCGACGCCGCTGCAGTCCGGCCCGATCCCGGGCTATGTGCGCGGCATCAAGCGCATCCTGAAGGAGCGCGGCGACACGATCCGTCCCGGCGACGTGATCATGCACAACGATGCCTATTCCGGCGCCAGCCATGGGCCGGACGTGGCCTTCATCGTACCGGTCTTCGTGCAGGGCCGCCTGATCGCCTTCGCCGCCACCACCGCTCACCATCTCGACATCGGTGCGCTGTCGCCCGGCTCCTGCGGCATCGTCGAAGCGATCGACGCCTATGCCGAGGGCCTGCAGTTCAAGGCGATCAAGGTCTATGACCGCGGCGTCCGAAACGACGCGGTGTGGCAGATCGTGCGCGACAATATCCGCGCCTCCGACCTCGTGGTCGGCGACATGGACGCCCAGGTGGCGGCGGCCCGCATCGGCGCCGAGCGCATGGTCGAGCTGGTGGAGCGCTACGGGCTGGAGACGTTCGAGCAGGCTTGCGGCGCACTGATGGATCATGCCGAGCGGCTGATGCGGCAGGCCATCGCCAAACTGCCGGACGGCGTCTATCGCGCCGAGACGGCGATCGACGGCTATCTCGACAGCGACGATCCCTCCAAGAAGGAACTGCCGATCGTCGTCACCATCACCAAGAAGGACGACTCCCTGGTGGTCGATCTGACCGGCACGGCGCCGCAGGTGCCCGACCGGCCGATCAACATGCCGCTCGAAGGCACCGCCGACATCGCGATCTGGCTCACCATCCGCTCGGTGCTGCTCGACACCGAGGTCCACGGCCATATCCCTGTGAATGCCGGCCTCATCCGGCCGATCACCATCGTGGCGCCCAAGGGCTGCCTCGCCAACCCGACCTTCCCTGCCCCGACCATCGCTCGCTTCTGCCCCGGCAACCAGCTCGCCGACACGGTGATGAAGGCGCTGTCGCAAGCCATGCCGGGCAATGTCTCGGCCGGCATCGGCAACCTCAAGGTCATCGCCTTCTCCGGCCTCAAGGACGAGACGCACTGGGTGCACATGGAGATATTCGAAGGCTCCTATGGCGGCCGCCTTGGCAAGGACGGCATGGATGCCGTCGACACGCTCTACGCCAACACGCGCAACAACCCGATCGAGGATATCGAGACCCATCTGCCGCTACGCGTGCTGCGCTACGAGCTGCGCGAGGATGTGGCCGGCGCCGGCAAGTGGCGCGGCGGCCTAGGTTCGGTGCGCGAGTTCGCTTTCCTCGGCGACGGCGGCGCCTCGGTCGAAGGCGAAGGCCATCGCTACCGGCCCTGGGGCTTTTTAGGCGGCAGCGAGGGTGTGCCGGCCAGGCTCGACCTCATGGTGCCCGGCCAGGCCGACCGCGCGCTCCCCTCGAAGGTTCCTTACATGCACATCGGCAAGGACGGCCGCTTCGTCTGCTACGGCCCGGCCGGCGGCGGCTACGGCAACCCGCTGGAGCGCGATCCGGCCGACGTGGCCGACGACGTGCTCGACGGCGTGATCTCGGTCGAGACCGCGTTGCGTGACTATGGCGTGGTGATCTCGGGCAAAGGCGTCGTCGACGTCGGGGCGACACGCAAGGTGCGCGGCGGCTGAGACCGCCCGCCCCTCCCTTGGCAGGTCCTGCGTTCTCCGCCATCAAGGCGCGATGGATTACCAGCTCAAGGACCGGACCTGCCTCGTGTCCGGTGCCAGCTCCGGTATCGGCGCCGGCGTCGTCAGGCTCCTCTCTCAACAGGGTGCGCGAATAGTCGCCACGGCACGGCGGGCCGACAAGATCGAGCGGCTCGACGGCGTGACCGTGATCGCGGGCGACGTCACGCTCCGGGACGATCTCGCCCGCATCGCCGCCGAGGCCGGCGAGGTGCTGGGGCCAATCGACATCCTGGTGAATTGCGCGGGCGGCTCGCGGCCGACCGGACCGGAGGCCGGCGAGGATGTCTGGGAAGAGGCCTTCGCGCTCAATTTCACGGCGGCGCGGCTCCTGACCAAGGCGCTGCTGCCGGCGATGCGGGCGCGCAAATGGGGCCGCATCATAAACATCAGCGGCTCGATGGAGCCGCGCGGCCTGAACGCCGCTATCGCCGCCAAGGCCGCACTGCATTTGTGGGCAAAGGGCCTGTCGTGCGACGTCGCCGCCGACGATGTGACGGTGAACACGATTCAGCCGGGACGCATCAACAGCGAGCAGATCCTGCACAAACTCCACCCGACCGAGGAGGCCCGGCGCAGCTTCATCGAGCGAAACATCCCCATCGGCTATTTCGGCGAGCCGGAGGATGTGGCACATCTCGTCGCCTTTCTGGCCTCCCCGGCAGCGCGCTACATCACGGGCGCGGTCATCCCGGTCGATGGCGGCATGCACTATTTCGCGCACTGACGGCGCGATGGAGGATGGATCTTGCTGAAGTGGCTGCGTCGTTCTGAGCCAAAGGAAGTTCCGGCTGCCAGCCTCGGCCCGCTCCAGATCGTCAAGCCCTGGGCCCGGTCGTCTTCATCCCA
>JAGNNA010000128.1 GCA_017990895.1 Reyranella sp. | reverse complement strand
GTCCTGGATCTTGCGTCCTGCCGCCTTGTCGGGCTGCTTCAGCGCGCCGTCGATGCCGGCGGCGGTGTAGTAGCCCAGGGCCCGCATCGCCTCGATCTGGGCGCGCATGCTCATCAGCATGCGGCGGACGTCGGCATGATGGACGATGGACACGGAAGCGGCGGCGGCGCTGCCGTCGTCCTTCGACTGGACGCGGCTGCGGGAGAACGCGGCCGCCTGCTGGTAGGCGCGCTCGGCGATGGCGAGGCCCTGGATGCCGACCGACAGGCGGGCGTTGTTCATCATGGTGAACATGTAGGAGAGGCCACGGCCTTCCTCGCCGACCAGGTAGCCGACCGCGCCGCCATCGTCACCGAACGACATCACGCAGGTCGGGCTCGCATGGATGCCGAGCTTGTGCTCGAGCGACACGCAGCGCAGGTCGTTGCGCTTGCCCGGCTTGCCATCGGCATCTGGCAGGTACTTTGGCACGATGAACAGCGAGATGCCGCGCACGCCTGCGGGCGCGTCCGGGGTACGGGCCAGCACCAGGTGCACGATGTTCTCGGCCATGTCGTGCTCGCCATAGGTGATGAAGATCTTCTGGCCGGTGACGAGGTAATGGTCGCCGTTCTTCACCGCGCGGCTCTTGAGCTGGCCGAGGTCGGAGCCGGCCTGAGGTTCGGTGAGGTTCATCGTCCCGGTCCATTCGCCGGAAATCATCCTGGGCAGATAGGTCGCCTTCTGTTCTTCCGACCCGTGATGGTGGATGGCGTCGATCGCGCCCTGGTTCAAGAGCAGCACAAGCCCGAAGCCCATATTGGCGGCCTGCCACATCTCCTGCACGGCGGTCGCCAGCAGCCATGGCATGCCCTGGCCGCCGAACTCCGGATCGAACGGCAGGGAGTTCCAGCCGCCCTCGACGAATTCCTTGTAGATCCCAGCGAAGCCCGGCGCGGTGCGGACCACGCCGTTCTCGAGCCTGGCGCCGACCCTGTCGCCCTCCCGGTTGAGCGGGGCGAGGCCGTTGCCGGCCAGCTTGCCGGCTTCCTCGAGCACGGCGTCGATCGTGTCGTCCGTCGCATGCTCGTAACCCGGCAGGGCGGCGACACCGGACAGGCCGGCCACTTCGCGCAGCGCGAAACGCATGTCGGCGAGCGGGGCAGTGTAAGTCATGTGAATTCCTCCGGGCCGCAATATGCCGCGCTCGGTCGCTTTTGGCGACCGGCTCGGCTATTTTAGAAGCCACATGACAAACTCAGTCCTGCTGTCGATCGACGGCCCCCTCGCCACCATCACGTTGAACGACCCTGCCAAGCACAATCGCCTCGATCCCGCGGGATTGAAACTGCTGCGCGAGGCGGTCGAGAAGGCCGATGCCGATCCCAACGTCCGCGTCACGGTGATTACCGGCGCCGGCGACAAGACCTTCTGCTCGGGCTACGACCTCGGCTCGATCCCGGCGGGGGAGCGCAAGGACGAGGGCGGCGACAACACGTTCGAAGTGGTCATGGACCGCATCGAGGCGATGCGCATGCCGACCCTGTGCGCCCTGAACGGCGGTGTCTATGGCGGCGCCACCGACCTGGCGCTGGCCTGCGACTTCCGCCTCGGCGTCAAGGGCATGCGCTTCTTCATGCCGGCCGCTCGCTTCGGCCTGCATTACTATCCGAGCGGACTGCGCCGCTACACGCAGAAGGTGAGCCCGAGCTTCGCCAAGCGTGCTTTCCTGCTGTCGGAGGATTTCCACGACACCGAGCTCCTGGCGGTCGGCTATCTCGACTGGCTGGTCGAGCGCGCTGAGTTCAAGGACAAGGTTGCCGAGAAGGCCACGCGGCTGGCGGGCCTCGCACCGCTCTCGATGTCGGGCATGAAGCGCGCCATCGAGCAGTTCGCCCAGGCGGCGCCCGACATGTCCTCGATCCGCCAGACCCAGCGCGCCTGCGCGACCTCCGAGGATCTCAAGGAGGGGCTGGCGGCGCTCGGCGAGCGCCGGACCCCGACCTTCAAGGGCCGTTGAAAGCGGCGCCGGCACACGATCGTGCCGGTTGTCGCAAGATTGCCGCGATTCAATGCAGGATGCCGGCAGTATCTGAGGTCGTGCCGAAGGTCGCCTGGCGAGTTATCTTGCCGCCAGACGGCCGATTGGGATATGGCCGATGAATCGAAGAGACCATGCAACGCCGTTTAGCCGCCATCGTCCATGCCGACCTCGCCGGGTTCACCCGGATGATGGAAGGTGCCGAGACACGCACGTTCCGCCATCTCAAGTCGGCCCAGATCGAAGTCTGGCGTCCCGCGATCGACGCCGGACGCGGTCGGCTGGTCGGTACGGCGGGCGATGCCATGCTGGCGGAGTTCGGCTCGGCCGTGTCCGCCGTCGCGGCGGCCATCGATATCCAGGAGCGGATGGCGCGGTTCAACGAACTGCTGAGCGAGGAACAGCGCATGCTGTTCCGCGTCGGCGTGCACCTGGGCGAAGTCATCATCGACGACGAGGACCAGAACATCTTCGGCGATGGCGTGAACCTGGCGGCGCGCATCCAGACGCTGGCCGAGCCCGGCGGTATCGCGGTCTCGCGTGCCGTCCGCGACCTCGTCGAATTGCGCACCGAGTACGCCTTCCATGACGGCGGTGAGCATCAGCTGAAGAACGTCAGCCGCTCGGTGCAGGTGTTCCATGTGCGTCCGGCGAAGCTCGTGTCCCCGGGGACCACGACGCGCATGGTGCCGCAGATCACCCTGCGCTTCGAGGGACCCGACTCGGCCGGCCGCAAGCACACGTTCGAAGTGTCGATGGAGAAGCTGGTCGGCCAATCGCAAGGCATGTGCATCGGTCGAGCCGCCGATCAGTGCGAACTGGTCGTGCCGCATCCGACCGTGTCACGCCGGCATGCCAAGCTGAGCGTCGCGGGCGAGGCCCTGCAGGTCGAGGATCTCGGCTCGACCAACGGCACCGCGGTCAATGGCACGGTCCTCAAGGCAGGTGCGCCGATCGCCCTGCAGGCAGGATCGAAGTTGCGGCTCGGCGATGTCGAGCTGATCCTTCATCACACGTAGCGGCGTGCAACGCCCATGAACGAGCCCACGACCCTGTCCGGCGCCACGCCGCCCGAGGTCGACTACGTCTCGCTGAAGGCAGGCCAGTTGATCGGCCGCTACGAGATCGTGTCGGTGCTGGGACAGGGCGGTTTCGGCATCACCTATCGCGCCCGAGACGTGCAACTGGGCCGCGAGGTCGCGATCAAGGAGTACCTACCGTCGGCGCTGGCCGTGCGACAGGACGGGTCCACGGTCCTGCCGCGCACGACCAAGATGGCCGACGATTTCGGGTGGGGTCGCGACCGTTTCGTCACCGAGGGCCGGACGCTCGCCAGCCTGCATCGCGTGCCGGCGATCGTGCAGGTCTTCGATTTCCTTGAGGCCAACGGCACGGCCTACATCGTGATGGAACTCCTGAGCGGAGTGACGCTCGAGGAACGCATCAACACCGGTGGCAGGCTGAAGCCGGAGGAAGTCGATCGCATCCTGTGGCCGCTGCTCGACGGGCTGGAGCAGGTTCATGCCGCGGGCTTCCTGCATCGCGACATCAAGCCGGCCAACATCCTGCTCGACGCCGCCGGCAACCCGACCCTGATCGATTTCGGCGCCTCGCGCGCGGCCATGGTCGGACGGACGGCGGCGATGACGGCGATCTTCACGCCGGGCTACGCCGCAGCCGAACAGATGACGTCGGCCAAGCAGGGGCCTTGGACAGACATCTACGGCCTCGCCGCCACGATCTATCACGCCATCGCCGGCAAGGCGCCACCCAACGCCTTCGACCGCATGCTGGACGATTGCTACGAGCCGCTCGGCAGGCTGGCGCCCGTGGGTTTCTCGCCGGGCGTGCTGGCCGGCGTCGATGCCGGTTTGACGGTCGCGGCGCGCGACCGTCCGCAATCGATTGCGGGCTGGCGGCCGATCCTCGCCATGACGGCCGCGCCGGAGCCTGGCGCAACCATGGTCATGGGCAAGGCCGACGAGGTGCCGGCCGCGCGCGTGTCGGTCTTGGGGCCCGCGACGACGGCGCCCACCATGGCGCGTCCACCGGCACCGAAGTCACGCGCCGGGCTGTGGGCCGGACTCGCGGCTGTCGTGCTGCTGGCGATGGGTGGAGGTGGTTACTATGCGATGGCCACGCGCGGCCCCGATCCGGAAATGGTGAGGGCGCGCGCCGCGGCCGAAGCGGCGGAGGAGGCACGGCGCAAGGCGGCCGAGGAGGCCGAGCAGCTGCGAGCCGAAAAGGCCACGCAGGAAGCCAAGGCAAAGGCGGATCAGGAGGCGAGAGCGAAGGCGGAGCAGGACGCCAAGGCGAAGGCCGATCTCGAGGCGCAGGCCGAGGCTGCCCGACGCCAATTCGAAGAGGATACCCGCCGCAAGGTTGAGGCCGAGATCGCCGAGAAGAAGCGAGCCGAGGAGGAAGCCCATCGCAAGGCCGCGGAGGAAGCCGCGGCTCGCCAGAAGGCGATCGAGGAGGCGCGCAAGGCCACCGAGTTCGTCGCCGGCAACTTCGACCATTTCGGCAAGACGTTGATGATGATCGGCCTCAAGGAGCGGCCCGGCGAGATCAGGTTGCAGGGCGTCGATAGCGTCGACGATCCGGCGTTGCACAAGCTCGCGGCCGATGCGCTGGCCGCCCAGCCGCGCAACCTTCGTTGCCGGCAGACCGATCGCCTGACCGACGGCACGCCGCTCTATCGCTGCCTGATCACCAAACGGAACTCCAAGGATCCGCTCGCAGACATTCCGGATTCGGATCGCGACGACCTCGCGCTCGTCCTGGTCCGGACCGGCCTGTTGCTGGCCTCGTGCGATGCTCCGCGCTCATATGCGGATGCGGAGGACGATGCTCGTGGCAGCAAGCAGTATCTTTGGAGTAGAGTGAATGTTCCTGAGTACAAAAGGAGATGCTCCAGATGACTGCAGTGACTGCTGACACGGCCTTCTTCTCCGGCAGGAAGATCGTCGTCCGGATCGTAGGCGTGGTCGCAGCCCTCGGGCTCGTGGCCGCCTGCACCGATGATCGCGGTCAGCCGACCAATCAGACGACCGGAACCGTCATGGGAGCGGCGCTGGGAGGCGTCGTCGGTGGTCTCGCCTTCGGCTCGGTCGGCGGCGCGGTCGGGGGCGCCCTGGTGGGCGGCCTCGCCGGCAATCTCGTCGGCCGTGCGCTCGACGATCAGGAGCGGCGCCGCCTGGCCGAAGCCACGCAGTATGCGTTCGTCGCCGACAACAACGTGCCGACGACGTACACGGTCGAGCCGGCCAGGACCTCCGCGTCGGCCGCGCCAACCGCGCCGCCGACCGTGGTGAGCGCCAGGCCCGTCGCGCCGGCGACCAGCCGTGCCGACGGCAGCACCTGCCGCCCGATCGAACTGACGGCGACCAAGAACGGCCAGACCAACACCGAGACCACGACCTTTTGCAAGTCGGCGGGCTCGCAGGAGCTGAAGCCGGTTTCGGTCTGATCCTTCCACATCATCGCAGACGGCCAGCGGCTATCGACCGTTGGCCGTTTTCATTTGGGAAGGCTGGCCGGATCGACACAACTCGGTCATTTTCCTGAGCGAGGAGAGATAGATGGCAGGCAATCCACAGGCAGCGAAACTGCGCGACCTCCTGGCGCGGCGCGAATTCATCCTCGCCCCGGGCGTCTACGATGGTATTTCGGCGCGTGTTGCGGACCGCATGGGCTTTCCCGCGCTCTACATGACGGGCTACGGCGCCACGGCCTCGATGCTGGGCCTGCCCGATGCCGGCCTTGCGACCTATTCCGACATGCTGGGCCGCGCGGAGATGATCTGCTCCGTCGTCGGGACGCCGCTGATCGCCGATGCCGATACGGGCTATGGCGGCTTGCTGAACGTCCAGCGCACGATCCGCGGCTACGAGGCCGCAGGCGTGGCGGCGATCCAGATCGAAGACCAGGAGATGCCCAAGAAGTGCGGCCATACACCGGGACGGCGTGTAGTGCCGGCCGAGGACATGGCGCTCAAGCTCCGCGTCGCTGCGGATGCGCGCCGGCACGAGGAGACGCTGATCGTGGCGCGCACCGACGCGCGCACGGCGCTGGGTCTCGACGAGGCACTGCGGCGCGCGAGGCTCTACGAGGAGGCCGGCGCCGACATCATCTTCGTCGAGTCGCCCGAGAGCGAAGCCGAGCTCGAACGTATCGGCAAGGAAGTGAGCAAGCCGCTGCTCGCCAACATGGTCGAGTTCGGCAAGACGCCGCGTGCCGAGGTCGATCGCTTGAAGAAGTGGGGATTCGACCTCGCCATCTATCCGGTGCTGGGCCTCACCGTGGCCGCGGAAGCGATGCGGAAGTCGTTTGCGCATCTCAAGGAAGCGGGGACGAGCGTCGGCGATCCGGCTGCCCAGTACGACGACATCCACGGCTTGATGGGCTTCGCGGAGGTCTGGAACTTCGAGAAGCGCTGGGCGACATGAACGGCAAGCAGTTCCTCGAAATGCTGTCGCGCCTGCCGCCCCGCGTCTGGATCCAGGCGATCCTCGGGCTGATCGGCTTCGTCGTCCTGGCAGTCCTGGGTTTTGCCGTGATCGCGGGCGTCGCCGCGATCCTGCTCGTGCTGCTGCTGGCCTTCAGGGCGAAACGCTGGATCCTGAGCTTCTTTCGCCGCGACGTGGAGCCCGCGCCGCCCGCCCGTCACCACGACGGCAAGATAACCGACGTCCAGTTCGAGATCGTCGACCGCACCAACGACCGCACGCCGCGGCCGTGAGCTCAGACCCGGACGATCTTTCCCGGGTTCATCAGGTTCTGCGGATCGAGGGCGCGCTTGATGGTGCGCATCGTGTCGATCTCGACCTGGCTGCGATAGTGGGCCAGTTCGTCGACCTTGAGCAGTCCAATGCCGTGCTCGGCCGAGATCGAGCCGCCGTAGCTCACGACCAGATCGTAGATCGCGGCCGTCACCGTCCGGGCGTGCGGCGTGAAGCGGGCCTTGTCCCAGCCCACCGGCGCCTGACAGTTGAAATGCAGGTTGCCGTCGCCGACATGGCCAAAGGTCACCGGGCGGCCCTCGGGCAGCGCTTTCCTCATCGCCGCCAGGCCATCGGTGACGAAAGAGGGGATGCGGCTCACGGCGACGGAGATGTCGTGCTTCACCGAGGGGCCTTCCTTCTTGGAGGCCTCGGTATGATTCTCGCGCAACGCCCACAGCGCGCGGGCCTGCGTCTCGTTCTGGGCAATGGTGGCGTCGAGCACGAGACCCTGCTCCATCGCCTCGCCGAGATAGGCCTCCATCTTCTCGCGCAAACCGCCCTGGTTCTCACCGTCACGCCGCGCGCGCGTAGAAGACCATTCGAGCAGCACGTACCAGTCGTGGCGCTCTGCCAGCGGATCGGTGGCGCCGGGAATATGCTGCAGCACCAGGTCGATGCCCTGGCGCCCCATCAGCTCGCAGGAGGTCACGTTGTCCTCGGAGGCGGCATGCGCGCCGCTCAGCAGGGCGACGGCGGCCTCGGGTGAGGGGACCGCGACCCACGCCGTCGCGACGTCCTTGGGCTTGGGCCACAGCTTCAGCACCGCGCGGGTAATGATGCCCAGCGTGCCTTCGGCGCCGAGATAGAGGTCGCGCAGGTCGTAGCCGGTATTGTCCTTCTTGAGCGCCCTCAGCCCGTTCCAGATCTCACCCTGGGGCGTCACGACCTCGAGGCCGAGCACGAGCTGGCGGGCGTTGCCGTAATGCAGGACCTGGACGCCGCCGGCGTTGGTCGAGAGGTTGCCGCCGATCGAGCAGCTGCCTTCCGCGGCCAGCGAAAGCGGAAACAGCCGGTCGTTCGCCGCGGCGGTCTCCTGGATGGTCTTCAGGATGACGCCCGCCTCGACCGTCATCGTGTAGCCGATCGGATCGATGTTGGTGATGCGCGTCATGCGGTTGAGCGACAGGACGATCTCGCGGCCCTTCTCTTGCGGGATGCCGCCGCCGACCAGGCCAGTATTGCCGCCTTGCGGCACCACCGAGACCTTCTCCGCCGCGCACAGCCTCACGACGTCCGCGACTTCCTGGGTATTGGCCGGCCGCACCACGGCGAGCGCATTGCCCACGGAGCTCTCGCGCCAGTCGGTGACGTAGGGATGCTTGCCCTGCTCGTCGACGATCAGGCCCTTGTCGCCGACGATGGCGCGCAGTTTCTCGACGAAGTCGCTCATCAGATACGCAATACCTTGCCGGGGTTCATGATGTTCTTCGGGTCGAGCGCGCGCTTGATGGTGCGCATCGTGTCGAGCTCGATCCGGCTGCGGTAGTGGGCCAGCTCGTCGAGCTTGTCGATGCCGATCCCGTGCTCGGCCGAGATGGATCCGTCGAGGCTCGTGACCAGGTCGTTCACCGCGCGGGTGATGGCGGGCGAGTATTGGCTGAGCGTCGGCCGGTCCATGCCCTTCGGTCCCATGAAGGAGAAGTGGATGTTGCCGTCGCCGATATGGCCGAGCGGGTAGGGGCGGATGCTGGGCAGGATGTCGAGCGCCGCCTTGAGGCCCCGCTCGATGAATTCCGGTACCTTCGAGATTGAAACCGAGATGTCGTAGCTGAGGCCCGGCCCTTCGGCGCGCGACGCCGGCGCCACCGATTCGCGGATCACCCACATGTTGCGCGCCTGCGCTTCGCTCTGGGCGATGACGGCATCGAGCACGCGGCCGGCCTCCATCTGGTCGGCGAGGAACTGTTCCATCTTCTCGGACATGCCCTCGGCGCCCTCGGCCTTGGGACGCGCCGAGGTCCATTCGAGCAGCAGGAACCATTGCGTGTCGGCCTTCAGCGGATCCTGGGTGCCGGGGATGTTGCGCAGGACCATGTCGGTGCAGGTGCGGCTCATGAGTTCGCACGATCCGACATTGTCCTCCGAGGCACCGTGCGCCTCGGACAGGATCTCGATGGCAGCCTGCGGATCGCGGATGGCGAGCCACGCGGTGGCGACGTCCTTGGCCGCCGGCCAGAGCTTCAGCACGGCCTTGGTGATGATGCCGAGCGTGCCCTCGGCGCCCATGAACAGGTGTTTCAGGTCGTAGCCGGTATTGTCTTTCTTGAGCGCGCGCAGGCCGTTCCAGATGTCGCCGTTGGGCAGCACGACTTCGAGGCCCATGACGAGGTTGCGGGCGTTGCCGTAGCGCAGCACCTGAACGCCGCCGGCGTTGGTCGAGAGATTGCCGCCGATCATGCAGGAGCCCTGGGCGCCCAGGAACAGCGGAAAGAAGCGGTCATGGCTGGCTGCCGTCTCCTGCAGCGTCTGCAGCACGCAGCCCGCCTCGACGGTCATCGAGTAGCCGACGGGATCGACGTTCAGCACCTTGTTCATGCGGCCGACCGACAGGACGATGCCGGTATGCGACGGCCAGGGCGTGGCGCCGCCCATCAGGCTGGTGTTGCCGGCCTGCGGCACGATGGCGATGCCGTTGTCGTGGCAGAGCTTCACGACCTTCGACACTTCCTCGACGTTCGCCGGACGCACCACGACGGCAGCATTGCCCACGATCGAGCCGCGCCAGTCGGTGACGAAAGGCTGCTTGCCCTGGTCGTCGGCGATCAGGCCCTTGTCGCCCACGATGGCGCGCAGGCTTTCGAGGATCGCGGGTGTGACCGGTGACGTTGGAATTGTCGGGGGGATCGCGGTGTCGGGCATCGTTTCCTCTCTTTGGCGGCAGACTAGCGCTGCCGGTTGGAGCCGTCATCCGCGGCAGCACGGCGAAGCCGGTCGTTGATGGCAAGTCCTAGGCCGGTGTGCGGAACGGGCATCACCGCGATGCGACCGATGCCCGGCCGGTCGAGTGATCGCATCATCGCAAACAAGTTGGCGGCGGCCTCACCGAGATTGCCGGTCGGGCTGAGATTCATCGTCAGCATGGCGCCCGCGGGCACGGCGCCGCCAAACGCCAGCAGGCCCTCGTCGGACGTGACCGTCGTCGCTTCCAGTCTGACAGGACGCGATGGCGCGTAGTGGCTTTCCAGTTGGCCCGGAGACTTGCGTGCGGCATCGCCGCTCGGAATCGCGTCGCTGAGCGCGATCGGACCGATCACGGCCTCGATTTCCTCACGCGTGGCACCGCCGGGGCGCAGCAGGATGGGGGTCGTCGTCGAGAGATCGAGTACCGTCGATTCGACGCCGACAAGGCAGGCACCGCCGTCGAGGATCATGGGGGCGCGCGCGCCCAGTGATTGCGCAACATGCTCGGGACGGGTCGGGCTGACCTCGCCGCTGCGATTGGCGGAAGGCGCGGCGATCGGGCGACCGGTGGCGCGCATCAGCGCCTGGGCGATCGGATGTGAGGGCGCGCGGATCGCCACCGTGTCGAGCCCGGCAGTTGCCAGCAGGGCGATGGTCGAACCCTCGGCGCGTGGCAGCACGAGTGTGAGTGGACCGGGCCAGAAGCGCGCCGCGAGTTTGTCGGCCGTATCGGTCCAGCGCACGAAGGCACGGGCAGCGGCGGCGTCGAGAACGTGGCTGATCAGAGGGTTGAACTGCGGCCGGCTCTTGGCCTCGAAGATGGCGGCGACGGCACGCTCGTTGGTGGCATCACCGCCCAGCCCGTAGACGGTCTCGGTCGGGAAGGCGACGAGGCCGCCCTCCCGCAGTATCCGGGCGGCCTCGGCGATGGACTGAGCCGTCGCCTCGACCACGCTCATCGCGCCGCCAGGCTGCGGGCGATGAAGTGCGGGTTGGCGAAGCGCGGCTTGCCGTAGAGCAGGGGCTGGCCATCGACGGTGACGACCTCGCCGCCGGCCGCCTCGAGCACGCCCTGGGCGGCGCCGGTGTCCCATTCCATAGTGGGTCCGAAGCGCGGGTAGATGTCGGCTTTGCCCTCGGCGATCAGGCAGAACTTCAGCGACGAGCCCGCCTCGACGCGGTTGGCAACGGTGAGGTTGTTGTTGCGGAACCAGATGTCGAGGTCGCTAAAAGTCCCATGGCTGCGGCTCGCGCAGGCAGTCAGTCCCTCGGGCGGCGGCGTACGGGTCTTCATCGGCGTGAAAGCGCCTTTGCCCTCGCGCTTCTCGGCGCCCAGCCCCTTGGCGCCGCGCCACAGCGTCTCGGTCGCCGGGGCCAGGACGATACCGAGGATCGGGCGGCCGTTCTCGACCAGCGCGATGTTCACCGTGAATTCGCCGTTCCTCTTGATGAATTCCTTGGTGCCGTCGAGCGGGTCGACCAGCCAGAACGCCTTGCCGTCGAGCGACGGGATGCGGCCGGCGGCCACCTCCTCCTCGGCGATGATCACCGCGTCGGGCGTGAGCTTGCGAAGGCCGGCCAGGATGACCGCCTCGGCGGCATGGTCGGCATCGGTGACGGGGCTGCGGTCGTCCTTGTCACGAACGCCGTGATCGCCGGCGTAGATGCGCATGATCTCGCTCGCGGCCTCTTCGGCAATGATCGTGGTGGCGTCGCGGAGGGTGTCGAGGGGGGGAAGAGCATGGGTCATGGGCGGTCCTTATAGACGGCGGGAGCTCCGCCTTGACAGCAAAGTTCGCGCCCATGAAAATATTAGAACAATGTTCCAATATTTAGAATAGCAGGGAGAAAGCGATGCCCGTCAACGTCATCGGAATGATCGGCGTGGCGCCGCCTCAAGGTACGGCGCTGCACGTGATCGCGGGCGGCATCTCGCCCTCGTTCCTGCGCGAGTTCGCCCAGACCCACGAGAAGGCGGGCTTCGACTATGTCCTGGTCGGGTACTACGCCTCCTCGGCCGAGGGGTTCACCGTCGCGACCTATTCAGCGGCCCATACGGAGAAGCTTCGCTACCTGATCGCCCACCGGCCGGGGGTCGTATCGCCCACCCTTGCGGCGCGCGCGGCGGCAACGATGGACCAGCTCTCCGGCGGGCGCCTGGCGCTGCACATCATCGTGGGCAACAGCGACGCCGATCAGCAGCGCGAGGGCGATTTCTCACCGAAGGACGAGCGCTACGAGCGCGCTGCCGAATATCTCGACGTGATGCGCAAGGTCTGGACCTCAGCCAAGCCGTTCGACTACGAGGGCAAGTTCTACCGCTTCAAGGACGTGTACTCCGAGGCACGGCCCTTCCAGCAGCCGCACCCGCCGCTTTTCTTCGGCGGCTCGTCGCCGGGCGCGATGGAAATGGGCGCGCAGCATTGCGACACCTTCGCCATGTTCGGCGAACCGCTGGCGGAGACGGCGGAGCGGATGGCCGAGTTCCGTCGCATGACCCAGCCGTTCGGCCGCACGCCGCGCTTCAACGTCTCGTTCCGCCCCATCGTCGCCGAGACCGAAGGCAAGGCCTGGGACAAGGCGAAGAAGATCCTCGACGACCTGAAGTCGAGCGGTACCATGCCGACCAAGGCGCAGGACAAGTCGGCCGAGCGCCTGGTCGAGCTGGCC
>JAGNNA010000489.1 GCA_017990895.1 Reyranella sp. | reverse complement strand
GACCATCGCCGAGCAGGGCTTTGCCGGCTTCGACGCCGCGCCGTGGTGGTACGTGGCGGCCCCGGCCGGCACCCCGCCGGAGATCGTGAAGAAGCTCTCGGACGAGCTGGTGAAGGCGTCCAAGCAGCCCGACGTCATCAAGAAGATCCGTGACGCCGGCGCCGCCGAGCTGGGCGGCTCCTCGGAGGACCTCTCCAAGCACATGACCGCCGAATACGCGAAGTGGAAGAAGGTGGTCGAGGCTGCCAAGCTGGAGCCGCAATGAGCCGACCCGACCTGAAGGGAAAGATCCAGACCGTCCTCGGGCCGATCGAGCCCGAGCGACTCGGGCGGACGCTGATGCACGAACACGTGCTCTGCGACATCCGCCCGCCCGGCACGCGCTCCGACAACGATCTCGGTCCCGAGATCACCTTGGAGAATGTCTGGCAGATCAACTACGGCCGCGGCATCAAGCGCGCCGGCCGCAAGTACATGCTCGACCTGGAAGACATCGCGACCCGCGAGGTGGCGATGATGAAGCACGAGGGCGGCGACGCCATCGTCGAGCTGTCCTGCGGCGGCCTCTCGCCCGATCCGAACGGCCTGCGCCGCATCGCGGCCGGCACCGGCGTCCATCTGGTGATGGGGTGCGGCTACTACGTGAGCGACTACCAGGATCCGAAGAACCACAACCGCACGGTCGACGACTTCGCCGCCGAGATGATCGGCCAGATCCACGACGGCGCTTGGGGCACCGACGTCTGCGCCGGCATGATCGGCGAGATCGGCTGCCAGGCGCCGTGGACGGATACCGAGAAGCGCGTGATGCAGGGTGCGTTCATCGCCGCAAGCGAGACTGGTGCCTCGATCAACGTCCATCCCGGCCGCGATCCCGATCAGCCGCAGGAGATCGCCGACTTCGCCAAGGCGGCCGGTTTCCCGACCGAGCGCATCGTCATCAGCCACATCGACCGCACCATCTTCGACGAGCCGCGCCTGCTGAAGCTCGCGGACTCCGGTGTCACGGTCGAGTTCGACCTGTTCGGCCAGGAGTCGAGCTACTACGGTCTTTCGGACATCGACATGCCCAACGACGCGACGCGGCTGAAGCTGATCCGCGCGCTGATCGAGGCCGGCCATCTCGAAAGGGTCGTGATCAGCCACGACATCTGCTACCGCACCCGCCTCGCGAGCTTCGGTGGCCACGGTTACGGCCACATCTTCCGCAACGTCGTGCCGATGATGAAGAAACGCGGCTACAGCGAGGCCGAGATCGGCGCAATCCTCGTGGGCAATCCGCGGCGGCTGCTGACGTTCGTGTGAGTAGAAAAACACCTGTCGTCCTGAGCGGAGCCGCCCGTAGGGCGGCGCAGTCGAAGGACCTCTTTTCCGGCGCACGGTTTGTCGAAGCGAAAAGAGGCCCTTCGACTGCGCTGCGCTCCGCTCAGGGCGACGGAACTATTCGGAGTCTCCGCTCCTAGAACGTCAGCCGATACTCCGCCTCGGCCGTGTAGATCGGCCCACCTCGGCCGGTCCGGCTCGAATAGAGAGTGAAATGCTCGGCGATCCACGGCTCCACGCGGAACGTGCCGTGGCTCGCCATGAACTGTGCGATGTGATGGCCGGTCTCGCCGCCGGCGGGGAAGCGCGCCAGCGTCACGTGCGGGCGGTACTTGCGGCGATCGACCTCGATGCCGCAGTTGCGTGCGACGGTGGTCACTTTCTGCTGCAGCCAGTCGAGGCGTTCGCTGCGTTCGACCACGGCGACCAGCGCGCGTGGCTGCTTGCCGTTGCTGAACTGGTCGACGCCGGCGATCGCCACCGAAAACGGTGGGCCCGCGATGTCGGCCAGCTCGTCCTCGAAATCGCGCATCGTGCCGCCCTGGACCTCGCCCGCGAAGCAGAGCGTGACGTGCAGGTTCTCCGCCGGGACCCAGTGCGCATCGGGCACGCCCGATTGCAGCGCCGAGAGCGCGTCGGCAATCTCGTCAGGGACGGGCAGGGCGACGAACAGGCGCGGCATCGTCGAGATTCTTCGTCACGAAGGGCAGGATGCGCTCGACGATGACGTCGACGCCTTTGGCGTTCGGGTGGATGCCGTCGGGCTGGTTGAGCGCGGGGTCCTGGGCCACGCCGTCGAGGAAGAAGGGATAGAGCGGCACGCCGTGCCTGTCGGCGAGCTTCTGGTAGATCCCGTCGAACTGCTTGACGTACTCCGGTCCGAAATTGCGCGGCGCCATCATGCCGACCAGCCAGACGGTGGCGCCGGCCTGTTTCAGTTTGCCGATGATGGCGTCGAGGTTCTTTTCGGTACTGGCCGGATCGAGCGCGCGCAGCATGTCGTTGCCGCCCAACTCGACCAGCACGATGTCGGGCTTGTCGGCCATCATCCAGTCGATGCGTTCGAGCCCGCCGGCGGTCGTGTCGCCCGAGACGCCGTGATTGATGACGGTGACGTTACGGTCCTTGTCCTTCAGCGCCGCCTGCAGGCGGGTCGGAAAGGCCTGGGCCGGGGCGAGGCCGTAGCCCGCGGCCAGGCTGTCGCCCAGGATCGCGAGCTTCACCGGTCTGCTTTGTGCATGAGCCGCGGCGGCTGCAAGACACAGGACCAGCGCCACGAGCGCCGCGATCCGTGAATTGACCGTCGCCGTAAAACCACCATATCGAGTTTGCAGTTTCATTCCTTGCCTGTCCCAGGAGCCCGCTTGGCCGAGCCGCTTCCCATCGCACAATTTCCGATCGTACGCCTGACCAACGTGCACCTCGACATGGCGAGCGATGCCGGCACGGTCAATATCCTGCGCGGCATTACGCTGGCCATCGCGGCAGGCGAGATTACGGCGGTGGTGGGGCCGTCAGGTGCCGGCAAGTCGAGCCTGATGATGGTTGCGGGCGGTCTCGAGCGTGCGACGTCCGGCAAGGTCGAGGTCGTGGGCAATGACATGGGACCGATGGGCGACGATGATCGCGCGCGCCTGCGCCGCGACCATATCGGCATCGTGTTCCAGGGATTTCATCTCATTCCGACCATGACGGCGCACGAGAACGTCGCGCTGCCGCTCGAGTTCGCCGGCCGCCCTGACGCGTTCGAGCTGGCCGAAGCGGCGTTGAAGAGGGTCGGACTCGGCCATCGCATCGGCCACTATCCCGCGCAGCTGTCCGGCGGCGAGCAGCAGCGCGTGGCCGTCGCCCGCGCCTTCGTCGGCCGGCCCAGGCTGATGCTGGCAGACGAGCCGACCGGCAATCTCGACGGCGCGACCGGGAAACAGGTGATGGATCTCCTGTTCGAGGTCGCGCGCGCCGACAACACGACCCTCATCCTGATCACGCACGACATGGGCCTCGCCGAGC
>JAGNNA010000488.1 GCA_017990895.1 Reyranella sp. | reverse complement strand
CAGCAGGACGACGGGCGGGCCAGACCCGGCCCAGCGGTAGTGCACCTGGCCCCAGGGGACGTCGACGTAGCCGCGGCGGATTCGGGTCATGGGAGATCCTGCAGGTGTTGGGCGGCCATCCCGTACAGGTGGCGCATGTAGACGATGGGTGCGAGCGGGGCCTCGACGTACTGTATGAATCGCCAGCCCTCGGGCCGCAGCCGCAGGATCGCGCTGACGCGCGTCGCGCCGCCGATGGGGCGATCGAAGCCCGCGAAGGACCCTGACCAGCGCATGTCGTAGGACGCCGAGCCCAGGTCGGCGGCCAGCGCCCGAACCTGGACGTTGCGGACTTCCATGCGGATGAAGCCCACCGCGGACAGCGTGCGCGACCAGTAGTCGCGGATCGCGGCGAGGCTGGTCAGCGGCTGGTCGACTTCCTCGGCCATGTAAAGCGGCTGCGGTTCGAGCGGGTCCCACAGCGCTGCCAGCGCGATGGCATCGCGCGCCGTCCATGCTTCGCTCAGTAAAATAATCGTATTATCAATTGTTTGCATAATATTGATGAGGTTGATTATAGGATGGCTGGCGTGTTTCGGGTCCCCTGACAAGCGAAAGCCCGGGCGTCGGTGGACGCCCGGGCTCCCGTGCCGGCTGGCGGTACAGGCCGCGCGTCAACGGGCCGCGAGCGCCTTCTCGAGTTCCGGGATCACGCTGAACAGGTCGCCGACGAGGCCGATGTCGGCGATCTCGAAGATCGGCGCTTCGGCATCCTTGTTGACCGCCACGATCGTCCGGGCGTCCTTGATGCCCGTGAGATGCTGGATCGCGCCGGAGATGCCGACGGCCACGTACAGCTCCGGGGCGATGATCTTGCCCGTCTGGCCGACCTGCATCTCGTTCGGCGCGTAGCCCGCGTCGACTGCCGCGCGCGAGGCGCCCACGCCGGCACCCAGCTTCGCGGCCAGGTTGTAGATCAGCTGGAAGTTCTCTGCGCTGCCCAGCGCACGGCCGCCCGACACGACGCGCGCTGCCGTCTGCAGGTCGGGGCGATCGCTCTTGGCCGCCGCCAGCGAGACGAAGCGCGTGTGGGAGGGCAGCGCGGCGTCGACCTGGACGGCCTCGATGGGGGCCGGGCCGCCGGCCGCAGCAGCCTCGAACGAGGCGACGCGGACGGTGAAGACGACTCGCGCTCCGGGCGCGGATTCGACGGTGACGATGGCGTTGCCGGCATAGGTGGGACGCCGGAAACGGTTTGCCGACTCGACGGCCATGACGTCGCTGACCTGCGCGACGCCCATCAGCGCGGCGACGCGCGGCATGAGGTCCTTGCCGAAGGTCGTCGACGGACCCATGACGTGCGTGTAGCCCTCACCAAGTTTCGCGGCCTGCGGCGCGAGGATGGCGGCGAGCGCCTGCGCGTTGGCCGGATTGTCGACACGCAGCACGCGGTCGACGCCGGCGATCGCGGCGGCCTGGGCAGCAACGGCGGCGCCGTCCGCCGAGAACACCACCACGTCGACCGTCGCGCCCGGCACGCTTCGTGCGCAGCTGACGCACTTGGCCGTGGAGGGATTGAGCTTGCTGCCGTCGTGTTCGGCGATGACGAGAACCTTGTTCATCAGATGACCCCCTTCTTGGCCATCGCCTCGACCAGCTCGGCGACATCCTTGACCATCACGCCCTTCTGCCGCTGCTGCGGCGCCTCGCACTTGACCATCTTGAGGTGCTCGGCGACGCCCACGCCCAGCGCGGCGAAGTCGGTCACGTCCAGCGGCTTCTTCTTCGCCTTCATGATGTCCGGCAGCTTCACGTAGCGCGGCTCGTTGAGGCGCAGGTCCGCGGTGATGACGGCGGGCAGGTCGACCTCGATGGTCTCGAGGCCGGCATCCACCTCGCGGGTCACGGTCAGCGTCTTCTCGCCGACCTCGACCTTGGAGGCGAACGCGGCCTGCGGGCGATCCCACAGCGCGGCGAGCATCGGGCCCGTCTGCGCGCAGTCGTCGTCGATGGCCTGCTTGCCGGTGATCACGATCTCCGGGTTTTCCTTGCGCACGAGCGCGAGGAAGGCCTGGGCCGCGACCAGCGGTTCGACGGCGCCGTCGTGCTTGACGAGGATCGCGCGGTCGGCGCCCATCGCCAGCGCCGTGCGCAGCTGCTGCTGGGTCTCGTCAGGCCCGATGCTGACGGCGATCACCTCGCCGGCCTGGCCGCGCTCCCTGATGCGCAGGGCCTCTTCCAGCGCGATCTCGTCGAACGGGTTGATGCTCATCTTCACGCCATCGAGGATCACGCCCGACCCATCCGGCTTGACGCGGATGCGAACGTTGTAATCGAC
Organism: Reyranella sp.; assembly: GCA_017990895.1. Taxonomy (GTDB): domain Bacteria; phylum Pseudomonadota; class Alphaproteobacteria; order Reyranellales; family Reyranellaceae; genus Reyranella. Next base: position 1,017 of record JAGNNA010000488.1, on the reverse strand, counting down.
CACGCGCTTGACGCAGACCATGATCTTTCGCATGCCAGACTGCTCCTTAGATCAGATTCAGACCAAGCCATCCCGGGACAACCGTTCGATGACGGCGCGCTGGGTGGCGACGAAATGGGCGCGCTCGGGAATCACCAGCTGGCCGCTGGCGTCGAGCATGGTGTTCGGCGGATAGACACTGCCGGCATAGGTGGCGGCGAACAGCTCGAGACGCTGGCGCGAGAGCATGTTGCCCATGCCCGGGCGCTTCCGGTAGCGACGCAATGCGCCGAGGTCGAGTTCGGCGCAGGCGTTGGCGGATTCGCCGGGCGCGGCTTCGGCACGCACGTCGCCGAGGTAGTCGACGATCTTCGACAAGCCGTCCGCCGATGCAAAGGGCATGTCCACGTTGGCGATGCCGGCCGTGTTGGCCGACACGACGTAGGCCAGGTTTTCCAGCGCGCGGGCGCGCTTGGCGATGTCCTTGGGCGTGAGCTTGGGCGAACCCACTTCGCTGGAGCTGTGCAGGAATACTTCTGCGCCGCGCAGGGCCAGCGCGCGCGCGATTTCCGGGTAGAGGATTTCTTCCGAAGCGATCGCGGCGAGGCGGCCGATGGGCGTGTTGGCGACGGGGAACACGCCGTCGAGGCCGTAGATGTCGAGGTAACGGTCCCAGACGTCGTGCGGCGTCGGCGCGAACATCGATACCAGCCGGCGATAGCGCAGCACGACCTTGCCTTCGGGCGCGATGCAGAAGCTGGTCTGGAAGTAGATGCCGGGGAAGTGCGGATCGCTCTCGTAGGCGTTGCCCGCGAGGTAGACCCCGTGCTTGCCCGCGATTCGCCCCATGGCCTCGTATTCGGCGCCATCGGGCGCGATGGCAGCCTTGGCCGTCCAGCCGGGCAGGGTGTCGCCGAGCGGGTAGCTGGTCAGCAGGTACTCCGGAAGGACGACGAGCTTCACGTCCTGGCCCAGGAAGGCCTTGGACCCACGGACCGCGCGGTCGATGCGCTCGATGTTGGCTTTCATGGTCTCGCG
>JAGNNA010000487.1 GCA_017990895.1 Reyranella sp. | reverse complement strand
CCAGGTTCGAGCTGAACTCGACGTCCATGTCGGCGCTGGTCAGCCCGTACGTCTTCGGATCGAGCTCCGGCAGGTAGGGCTTTTCCGCGCGTCCCAGCGGGTCCACGTCGGCCAGCCGGTTGCCGACCACCCGGTAGCGCAGTTCCATCAGCGCGACGCTGGCTTCCTTCTGCGCCATCTCCACGTCGGCGACGAGCACCACCGGCTTGCGCTCCTTCGCCAGCTGGATGAACGAGTCGATGACGGGGGCGTGCGCGACGTCGGCGGCCCCGTCGCGCAGCTTGTCGAAGTACGCGCGCCACGACTCGCCGACGCTCGCCGGGTCCGCGAGGTAACGCTCGTACTGCTCCTCGATGAATGGCATGTTGCCCCCGAACAGGGTCGACGTGCCGACCAACTCTTCCATCATGCTCATGCTCTATCCCCTTGGCGCCGGACGCGCCCAGGCCCACAAAAAAATACCGGGGGCACACAGCGTGCCCCCGGCGGCTTGGTCCAGCTTAACGCTTTTCCAGCGGCACCACGTCGCGCTTGGGTTCACCCACGTACAACTGGCGCGGCCGGCCGATCTTCTGCTCGGGATCGCTGATCATCTCGTTCCACTGCGCGATCCAGCCGACGGTGCGGGCCAGCGCGAAGATGGCCGTGAACAGCGGCACCGGGATGCCCAGCGCGCGCTGCACGATGCCGGAGTAGAAGTCCACGTTCGGATACAGCTTGCGCGAGACGAAGTAGTCGTCTTCCAGCGCGATCTTCTCCAGTGCCATCGCCAGTTTGAACAGCTTGTCGTCGTGCAGGCCCAGTTCGTTGAGCACTTCGTAGCAGGTCTCGCGCATCAGCTTCGCGCGCGGATCGTAATTCTTGTACACGCGATGGCCGAAGCCCATCAGCTTGACGCCGGAGTTCTTGTCCTTGACCTTGGCGACGAACTCGCCGATCTTCGACACGTCGCCGATCTGGCCCAGCATGTTGAGCGCCGCCTCGTTGGCGCCGCCGTGCGCGGGCCCCCACAGGCAGGCGGTGCCGGCAGCGATGCAGGCGAACGGATTGGCGCCGCTGGATCCGGCCAGCCGCACCGTCGACGTCGACGCGTTCTGCTCATGGTCGGCGTGCAGGATGAAAATGCGGTCGAGCGCGCGCACCAGCACGTCGTTGACCTTGTAGTCCTCGCACGGCGTGGCGAACATCATCCGCATGAAGTTCGCGGTGTAGGACAGCTCGTTGCGCGGATAGATGAACGGCTGGCCCTGGTTGTACTTGTAGCTCATCGCAACCAGCGTCGGCATCTTGGCGATCAGGCGGATCGCGGAGACTTCGCGCGAAGGCTTGTCGGTGATATCCAGCGAGTCGTGATAGAACGCCGACATCGCGCCGACCATCCCGGTCAGCACGGCCATCGGGTGCGCGTCGCGGCGGAAGCCGCGCAGGAAAAACTGCATCTGCTCGTGCACCATCGTGTGATGCATCACCAGCTCGCTGAATTCCTTCTTTTCCTGGACATTGGGCAAGTTACCCTTGAGCAACAGGTGGCAGGTCTCGAGAAAATCGCAGTGCGCGGCGAGCTGCTCGATCGGATAGCCCCGGTACATCAGCTCGCCCTTGTCGCCGTCGATGTAGGTGATGGTCGAATTGCAGGATGCAGTGGACAGGAAGCCCGGGTCGTAGGTGAACTTGCCGGACTTGCCGTACAGGGTCTTGATGTCGATGACCTCCGGCCCGATGGTTCCCGGCATGATCGGGAACTCAAGGGAAGGCGAGCCGTCGGTGAAACTCAGGGTTGCTGACTTGGTCTTGCCGGGGGTATTCATATCCGCTCTCCGCTCTGTGCACTGAAACTGGTTGTTGACCTGTGGGTCTGCACGCTCACGCGCTGCGCAGCTGCCGCACCAGACACTGCAGCTTTTCGTCACTGGGCTCCGTCCTTCCGGACAGGAGATCCCAAAGTTCGTTGTCGTTCATGTCCAGCAACTGGTCCAGCGCTGCCAGCTCCTGCCCGCCGATCGCGCCGGCCCTCTTGTCCAGGTACCGCGCCAGGACAATGTCGTTCTCCAGCATTCCGCGCCGGCACCGCCAGCGCAGCCTCGCCCAGCTGCGCTCGTCGATTACCGTCGGCTCCTTGGCGCCGGCCGGAGAGGACGAGCCATTTTCCGTCATATTTTCATGTCCGGGATTGTCCTAAATCAATCCCTAGACAGTCCGCCTGACCATGATTTCCTTGATTTTCCCGATCGCCTTGGACGGATTCAGGCCCTTTGGGCATACGTCCACGCAGTTCATGATCGTGTGACAGCGGAACAGCCGGTAGGGATCCTCGAGGTTGTCCAGCCGCTCGTTGAGGGCCTGGTCGCGGCTGTCGGCAATGAAGCGGTACGCGGCCAGCAGCCCCGCCGGCCCGACGAACTTGTCCGGATTCCACCAGAATGACGGGCACGCCGTCGAGCAGCACGCGCACAGGATGCATTCGTACAGGCCGTCGAGCTCCTCGCGGTCCGCCGGCGACTGCAGCCTTTCCTTTTCCGGGGGCGTCGCCTCGTCGACCAGGTAGGGCTTGATCGAATGGTACTGCTTGAAAAAGTGGCTCATGTCCACGATCAGGTCACGGACCACGGGCAGGCCGGGCAACGGGCGCAGTTCCACCGGTTCCTTGATGCCCTTGAGATTGGTGATGCAGGCCAGGCCGTTCCGGCCGTTGATGTTCATCGCGTCGGAACCGCAGACCCCCTCGCGGCACGAGCGGCGGAACGACACCGAGTCGTCGACCTGCTTCACGCGCATCAGCGCGTCGAGCAGCATCTTGTCCGTGGGCTCCAGCGCCACGTCGTAGTCCTGCATGCGCGGCGCGGCGTCGCGGTCGGGGTCGTAGCGGTAGATCCTGAATTTCATCTTTTCTCCAGCGGCGGGCGGCGTCTAGAACGTCCTGGCCTTGGGCGGAAACGAGTCCACCGTCAGCGGTTTCATGTGCACCGGCTTGTACGACAGCCGGTTTCCCGCGCGGTGCCATAGCGTGTGCTTGTGCCAGTTGGCGTCGTCGCGCTGGTCGAAGTCCGAGCGCGCGTGCGCGCCGCGCGACTCCTGCCGCGCCTGTGCGGACACGATGGTCGCCTGCGCGACCTCGATCAGGTTCTCGACCTCCAGCGCCTCGACCCGCGCGGTGTTGAACACCTTGCTCTTGTCGCCGATCGCGATCCGCCGCACCTGCTCGGCGATTTCCATCACTTTGGAAACGCCGCTGGTCAGCAGTTCGTCGTTCCGGAACACGCCGCAGTGCGCCTGCATGGTCCGGCGCAGCGCGTTGCCCACGTCCTGCGTCTGTTCACCCGCGCCACCTGCGGCGGCGGCGCCGTCCAGC
>JAGNNA010000127.1 GCA_017990895.1 Reyranella sp. | reverse complement strand
CTCGCAGGGCGTGTTCGGCGCGCCCTCCTACGTCATCGACGGCGAGATCTTCTGGGGCCAGGACCGGCTCGACTTCGTCGAGCGCAAGCTCGCTTCCTGATCTGCGGGTGCTACTCGGGGAAACCACCTGAGTTCAGGCACCTTGTCATCCCGAGCGCAGCGAGGGACCTTTATCCATCGCCTACAAGGGTCCCTCGCTGCGCTCGGGATGACAATTTTGCCTTGATCCACGTCGTGCGCATCTCCCGAGACAGTCCGACTTGATCACGGGCTCAGGAAGGACGCCGCCGACACCGCGATCGTGTTGTTTATGATGTGCGCCACGATCGTCGGGACCAGCGAGCCGGTGCGCCATCGCAGCCAGCCGAACCAGAAGCCCAGCGGCAGAACCAGGAGAATGTGCAGGGGCTCCGTATGGGCGGCGGCAAAGGCCAGCGAACTCACGATGAAGGCCACGAGATTGCTCCAGCGACCGGCCAGCCAGCCATAGAGCAGGCCGCGGAAGACCAGTTCCTCCGCGACCGGGGCCAGCAGGCCCAGGACGGCCAAGGTCTGGAGCGCCTTCACACCCTGGATGCCCTCCGTGACCTGTTTCACCCCTTCGGGCTGTGGCCCGAGCTGGCTGACGACGAAGGAGAGGACCGTGGTGCCGAGCACCGCCAAGACGATCGGGCGCCAACCGACGGGTCGCAAACCCAGGGCGGCCGGCGCGGCCCTGCCCAGCGGCAGGACGGCAATGAAGAGGGCCATGAGGCAGGTACCGAAGAAGACGGACAGCACCAACAGGTTGCTTCGCTCGGGCAAAAGCCAGAAAACCAGCAGCCCGATCAGCGGCGCCACCACCACGAAGGTCAGCATCGACCAGCCTGGAAGGCGCTGGGAATCGTTGTCGTTCAAGGGGTTAGACGGATCGTCCAAGCGTTTTGACTCCTGACGCGGCAGGCTTTATACCCCGCCGGCTCAATCGGTCGTGCCGATTTACAAGGTTCCCCCTTCGGGGAGCTCCGCTGATCCGCGAAGGTTCGCGCATCGGCGCGATACGTCTTTGAGCGAACGGGAGCACGATGTTCGAGGGTCTTAGCAAGCGTCTGGGCGACGTATTCGACAAGCTTCGGGGGCGCGGCGCGCTTTCCGAGGCCGATGTCGACATGGCCCTGCGCGAGGTGCGGACCGCCCTGCTCGAGGCGGACGTCGCCCTGCCCGTCGTCCGCCAGTTCATCGAAGAGGTCCGCCCGAAGGCAATCGGCGCCGACGTCATCCGCTCGGTCACGCCGGGCCAGATGGTCATCAAGATCGTCAACGACCACCTGGTCGAGATGCTGGGCGGCACGGTCGCCGACCTCGACCTGGGCGCGATCCCGCCGGTCGTCATTCTGATGGTCGGCCTGCAGGGCTCGGGCAAGACGACCTCGTCGGCCAAGATCGCCTATCGCCTGAGCCAGGGCCCGCAGGGCATGGCGGCCGAGATGTTCGGCGGCAGCTTCTCGACCCGCCGCAAGGTCATGATGGCCTCGCTCGACACGCGTCGCCCGGCCGCGCAGCACCAGCTCAAGGTCCTGGGTGAGCAGACCGGCGTGCCGACGCTGCCGATCGTCCCGCTCGAGATGCCGCTCGCCATCACCCGGCGCGCCCTCGAGACGGCCAAGCGCGAGGGCTTCGACGTCCTCATCCTCGACACGGCGGGCCGGCTCTCGATCGACGAAGAGCTGATGAAGGAGGTCGCCGACATCAGCGACCTCGCCAAGCCGAAGGAGACGCTGCTCGTCGCCGACGCCATGACCGGCCAGGACGCCGTGAACGTGGCCAAGGCGTTCAACGACCGGCTGGCCGTCACCGGCATCGTGCTGACCCGCGTCGACGGCGATTCGCGCGGCGGTGCCGCGCTCTCGATGCGGGCGGTCACCGGCCGTCCGGTCAAGCTGATCGGCGTCGGCGAGAAGTTCGACGCGCTGGAGCCGTTCCATCCCGACCGCATCGCGTCCCGCATCCTCGGCATGGGCGACATCGTCTCGCTGGTCGAGCGCGCCGCCGAGACGATCGACAAGGAAGATGCCGAGAAGCTGGCGGCCAAGGTCCGCAAGGGCCAGTTCGACATGGACGACCTGCTCAACCAGCTGCGCCAGCTGCGCAAGATGGGCGGCCTGTCGGGACTGATGGGCATGCTGCCGGGCGCCATGCAGGCCAAGGCCGCCATGTCCAAGGCCAAGATCGACGAGGGCCAGCTCAAGCGCCAGGAGGCCGTCATCCTGTCGATGACGCCGAAGGAACGCCGCAACCCCGACCTGATCCACGCCTCGCGCAAGAAGCGCATCGCCAAGGGTGCCGGCGTGCAGGTGCAGGACGTCAACAAGCTGCTCAAGCAGCATGCCGACATGCTCAAGATGATGAAGCGGGTGAACAAGCTCGGCGAGAAGGGATTCATGCGCAGCCTCGGCGGCATGGGTGGCCCGCCGGGGTTTCCGCGCTGAAGTTTCAGGAAGTCGGCCAGATTTAAGTCAGACGTATCGTACGAACCGAAATCTAAGAGAGGACTTGAGAGAATGATCGCAATCCGCATGACCCGGCACGGTGCCAAGAAGCGCCCGTTCTTCCACATCGTCGTGGCCGATTCGCGCAGCCCGCGCGATGGCCGCTTCATCGAGAAGCTCGGTACCTACAATCCGCTTCTGCCGCGCGATCATGCCCAGCGCCTGACGCTCGACAAGGAGCGTATCGCGCACTGGCTGAAGGTCGGCGCGCAGCCGTCCGACCGCGTCGCGAAATTCCTGTCGCAGGCCGAGCTGATGAAGCCGCGCGAGCGCCGCGAGCAGACCAAGAAGCCCGTGCCGCGCGCCAAGGCGCAGGAGCGCATGAAGGCCGAAGCGGCCGCCGCCGCGGCGGCGCCGGAGGCCCCGGCCACCTGATCGGCATGGAACTCCGATGAGCAAGGGCCGGGTCCTGCTGGGCGTCGTTGCGGCACCCCACGGGGTCCGGGGCCTGGTGCGCATCAGGAGCTTCACCGACGACCCGATGGCGATCGCCTCCTACGGCGCGCTGTCGGACGAGAAGGGAACGAAGGAGTACCGGGTCGAGGCGCTGAGCTCCGTCAAGGGAGCGGTCCTGGCCCGGATCGAGGGCGTAGCCGATCGCACGGCAGCCGAGGCGATCAGGGGGTTGCGGCTCTATGTGGAGCGCGACCGCCTGCCGGAGACGGGCGAGCGGGAGTGGTACGAGGCGGACCTGATCGGGCTCGCCGCGTTCGACCGGGACGGCCGGGATTGGGGGAAGGTCATGGCCTTCCACGATTTCGGCGCCGGACGGACGATGGAAGTGTCGGGAGGCAGCGCATCGAGGCATTCGGTGATGCTGCCCTTCACCGACGCGGCGGTGCCCGAGATCGACGTCGAGGGCGGCAAGGTCACGGTCGATCCGCCGGCAGGTTTGCTGACGGGTGGGCCGGCGAAGGAGGCAGGGGAATAACGTGTGGCGCGCGACCGCGCTGACGTTGTTCCCGGAGATGTTTCCGGGCCCGCTGGGCGAGAGTCTGGCTGGCCGGGCGCTGAAGGAAGGCGTGTGGTCGCTGGAGGCCGTCGACATCAGGCGGTTCGCCGGAGACCGGCATCGCACGGTGGACGACGCTCCCTTCGGGGGCGGAGCCGGCATGGTGATGAAGCCCGACGTGCTGTCGGCGGCGATCGAGGCGGTTGCCGTACCGGGAGTGCCGAAGGTGCTGCTCTCGCCGCGCGGCGCGCCGTTCAGTCAGGCGCGCGGGCGGGAGCTGGCGGCGGGACCGGGCGTGCTGTTGGTGTGTGGACGGTTCGAGGGCGTCGACGAGAGGGTCATCGAGGCCCAGGCGCTGGAGGAGATTTCGGTCGGGGATTTCGTGCTTTCGGGCGGCGAGATCGCGGCCATGGCGATGATGGATTGTTGCGTACGGCTGCTGCCCGGAGTGATGGGCGCGGCGGACTCGGCGAGCGAGGAGAGTTTCGAGGACGGATTGTTGGAGTACCCGCACTACACCCGGCCCGCGACCTGGGCAGGGCCCGACGGAATCGAACGGCGCGTGCCGGAGGTTCTGCTCTCGGGCCATCACGGCAAGGTCGCCCAGTGGCGGATGAAGCAGCGGGAAGAAATCACGCGGAGGCGGCGGCCCGATCTTTGGGCCCGTCGCCGGACCGCGGCGGGAAACGATGAGAAGTGACGAAAGGATGGATGCGATGAACATTCTCGACGCGATCGGCCAGACGACGATCGACAAGGTGCAGGAAGAGCGGCCCGTTCCGTATTTCGAATCGGGCGACACGCTGAAGGTGCATGTGAAGGTGCAGGAAGGTAACCGCGAGCGCCTGCAGGTTTACGAAGGCCTCTGCATCGCCCGCAAGAATGCCGGCGTGAACTCCTCGTTCACGGTGCGCAAGATCAGCTTCGGCGAAGGCGTGGAGCGCGTGTTCCCGCTCTACAGCCCGAGCATCTGGGAAATCGAGGTCGTCCGTAAGGGCGTCGTGCGCCGCGCCAAGCTCTACTACCTGCGCGAACTGCGCGGCAAGGCGAGCCGTATCGCCGAGGATACCGAGGCCCAGCGCGCGCTGCTCGCCGTGCAGGCGGAGGAGGCTCTCAAGCGTCCGCGCCGCGAGAAGCTCAAGAAGGAAAAGCCCAAGGAAGAGAAGAACGTCCGCGCCGCCAAGGGCGGCGGAAAGAAGTAGCAGGCACCCCATGGCGTTCCGCAAGAAGTCGGCCACTGAGCCGGCGCCGCCGCCGCCGCCGCGGACCCTGTTCGAGAAGATCTGGGACAGCCACGTCGTCCATCGCCAGGACGACGGCACCTGTGTGATCTACATCGACCGTCATCTCGTGCACGAGGTGACCAGCCCGCAGGCCTTCGAGGGCCTGCGCATGGCGGGACGGCCGGTGCGCCGCCCCAAGGCCACGATTGCGGTCGCCGACCACAACACGCCGACGACGGACTTCAGCCAGGGCATCGAGGACGAGGAGTCGCGCGTCCAGGTCGAGACGCTGGAGAAGAACGTCGCCGACTTCCACGTGCCGTACTTCGACCTGAACGATCCGCGCCGCGGCATCGTGCACGTGATCGGCCCCGAGCAGGGCCTGACCCTGCCCGGCATGACGATCGTGTGCGGCGACAGCCACACCTCGACGCACGGCGCGTTCGGCGCGCTGGCCTTCGGCATCGGCACCTCCGAGGTCGAGCATGTGCTCGCCACGCAGACGCTGATCCAGAAGCCGGCCAAGAACATGCGCGTGGCGGTCGAGGGCAGCCTGCCGCTGGGCGTGACCGCCAAGGACGTCATCCTGGCCATCATCGGCAAGCTCGGCACCGCCGGCGGCACCGGCTACGTGATCGAATATGCCGGCCGCGCCATCCGTGAGCTCACGATGGAAGGCCGCATGACGGTCTGCAACATGTCGATCGAGGCGGGCGCCCGCGCCGGCCTGATCGCGCCCGACGAGACGACCTTCCAGTATCTACAGGGTCGTCCCTACGCGCCGAAGGGCGGGGCGTGGGATCTGGCGCTCAGCCAGTGGCGCCGCCTGCCGTCCGACAAGGGCGCGCACTTCGACGTGCAGCTCGACCTCAACGCCTCGGACATTCCGCCGATGGTGACTTGGGGAACGAGCCCGCAGGACGCGCTGCCGATCACCGACGTCGTTCCCGACCCGGCCAACGCGCCGGACGAGAACCGCCGCGAGGCCTGGACCCGGTCGCTCGCCTACATGGGCCTGACGCCGGGCACGCGCCTCGTCGACGTGCCGATCGACCGCGTGTTCATCGGCTCGTGCACCAACGGCCGCATCGAGGACCTGCGCGCCGCCGCCGAGATCGCGCGCGGCCGCAAGGTCGCCTCGACCGTGTCGGCCATGGTCGTGCCGGGCTCCGGCCTGGTGAAGGCCCAGGCCGAGAAGGAAGGTCTCGACAAGATATTCCTCGAGGCCGGCTTCGAATGGCGCCTCCAGGGCTGCTCGATGTGCCTGGCGATGAACGCCGATCGCATCGAACCAGGCCAGCGCTGCGCCTCGACCTCGAACCGCAACTTCGAGGGCCGTCAGGGCCGCGGCGGACGCACCCATCTGGTGAGCCCGGCTATGGCCGCCGCCGCCGCCATCCGCGGCACGCTCGCGGACGTTCGCGACTTCCAGTAGACGCCGTCCCAGGACAGGACGAAGGACGGGCGGCCCCTTGCGGGGCCGCTCGTTTCCATTTGCGGTCAGGAACACTCATGGTCAATGTGGCGTTCGCTTTCACCAACGATCGTGGGAGAGACCACATGGCCAGCGTCCCCAATTCAGGCTCCGCCGCCCCGCCTCCGCCGCCGATCTGGGATGCCCAGCCGGTGGGCTCTACCCAGGTCGCCTATGGCGGCTTCTGGATCCGCGTCGTTGCCTACATCATCGACGCCATCCTGATCAGCCTCGTCCTGGGCGTCGTGACCTCGGTTTTCGGCATCAGTTACGTGAACATGGAAGACGTAACCCAGACCGACCCGAAGCTGAACCTGCTCTCCCTGCTGGTCGCCTGGCTCTATTTCGCCCTGATGGAGAGTTCCGAACGGGGCGCCACGGTCGGCAAGATGGCGATGGGCCTGCGGGTCGTGAGCAACAACGGCAAGCGGATCAGCTTCCTGAATGCCACGGGGCGGTATTTCGCCAAGATCATCTCGGCCCTGATCCTGTGCATCGGATTCATCATGATCGCCTTCACCGACCGCAAGCGCGGCCTGCACGACATGATCGCCAGCACCCTGGTCATCAAGACGCGCTAGAATCGGGCGGCTTGACCGCGGCCCGGAAAGCCCGTTTATTCCGGCCTTTCCGGGAGGTCTCATGGAAAAATTCACGACGCTGAGCGGCGTTGCTGCGCCGCTGCCCATGGTCAATGTCGACACCGACATGATCATTCCGAAGCAGTTCCTGAAGACCATCAAGCGGACGGGCCTGAAGAACGGCCTGTTCTACGAGATGCGCTGGACGGCGGACGGCCAGAAGAAGGACTTCGTCCTCGACCAGCCGGCCTACCAGAACGCCAAGATCATCGTGGCGGGCCCGAACTTCGGCTGCGGCTCGAGCCGCGAGCATGCGCCCTGGGCGCTGCTCGACTTCGGTATCCGCTGCATCATCTCCGAGGATTTCGCCGACATCTTCTACAACAACTGCTTCAAGAACGGCATCCTGCCGATCAAGGTGCCGAAGGAGATCGTCGACAAGCTGATGGACGATGCGAGCCGGGGCTCCAACGCCATCATCGAGATCGACCTCGAGAAGCAGGAGATCAAGGGTCCGGACGGCGGCACCGTCCACTTCGACATCGATCCCTTCCGCAAGAAGTGCCTGATGGAAGGCCTCGACGATATCGGCCTCACCATGGAGAAGAAGTCGGCGATCGACGACTTCGAGCGTCGTCAGAGCGAGTCGCAGCCCTGGCTGCACGACGCCGCCTGAGGCGATATCAACGCGCGCACATTGTCATCCCGAGCGCAGCGAGGGACCCTTCCACGGTCTGGGCAAGGGTCCCTCGCTGCGCTCGGGATGACAGCGGGTTCCTGAACTTCAAGTCATACAACCAACGGAAGACGTGACCATCATGGCGTCCAATCGCAATCTGCTCGTGCTGCCCGGCGACGGCATCGGCCCCGAGGTGATGAACGAGGTCCGCAAGATCATTGCCTGGATGGGCAAGAAGCGTGCGATCGGCTTCGACATCAAGGAAGACCTCGTCGGCGGCGCCGCGCTCGACAAGCACGGCGTGCCGCTCAGCGACGACGCCATGAAGGCGGCCCTCGAGGCCGATGCGGTGCTGTTCGGCTCGGTCGGCGGGCCAAAGTGGGACACCGCCGACTTCAGCAAGAAGCCGGAACGCGGCCTGCTGCGCCTGCGCAAGGAGATGGACCTCTTCGCGAACCTGCGCCCGGCCAAGGTGTTCGACGCGCTGGTCGACGCCTCGTCGCTCAAGCCCGAGATCGTCAAGGGTCTCGACATCATGATCATCCGCGAGCTGACCAGCGGCGTGTATTTCGGTGAGCCGCGCGGCCGCCATACCAACGCCGCCGGCGAGGTCGAGGCCTTCGACACGCAGCGCTACACGGCACCGGAAATCCGCCGCGTCTGCGCCGTCGCGTTCGAGCTGGCGCGCAAGCGCAAGAACAAGGTCCTCTCCTCGGAGAAGGCCAACGTCATGCACACCGGCGTGCTGTGGCGCGAAGAGGCGACCAAGCTGCACAAGGAGAAGTACTCCGACGTGAAGCTCGATCACATGTATGCCGACGCGCTCGCCATGCAGCTGCTGCGCGCGCCCAAGGAGTTCGACGTGATCGTCACGGACAACCTGTTCGGCGACATCCTCTCGGACGAAGCGTCGATGCTGACCGGTTCGCTGGGCCTCCTGCCGTCGGCCTCGCTCGGCGCCCCCGACGCGACCGGCCGCCGCAAGGCGCTCTATGAGCCGATCCACGGCAGCGCCCCCGACATCGCGGGCAAGGGCCTCGCCAATCCGATCGCCCAGACGCTCAGCTACGCGATGATGCTGCGCTACTCGTTCGACCTCGGCAAGGATGCCGACATGGTCGAACTCGCGGTCGAGAACGTGCTGAAGGCGGGCTATCGCACCGGCGACCTGCTGGTAGGCAACACCGACGGCGTGAAGAAGGTCGGCACCCAGGAAATGGGCGACGCCATCGTCAAGGAACTCGACCGCCTCGCCTGATTGGCGGCTCCCGCTCTATCGAAGGATCGAGCCCAGCACGCCGCGGAGCACGGCGCCACCGATCGTGGCGCCGATGCTGCCGGCCTTGCCCTTGCCGAATACTGCCTTGGCCGCTTCGCGCGCGGCGACGGTCGCAATGCTGCGCCCTGCCGCCTTGGCGACCGTGATTCCCACCGAATCGCGCTGGCGGCCGGCCGGGGCCTTCCTCGGCTCCGGCGTGGGCGATTGAGGCTGAGGCTGCGCCTTCTTCAAGCGAGGTTCAGGCCGCGGCGCCGGCGGGATCGGCTGCTCGACTTCGGCCGGTGGCGCTTCGGTGCGCGGTCCCCACGGTCCCGTCTTTGTAGGGACTGTCGGCGGCACGGAGCCGTACTGGCCGCGACGACGCGGTGCGCCATCGGCAGGCGGCGGCGCCATTGAAGCGGCTGCTACGCGACCCGTCAGCACTTCATAGGCCGACTGGCGATCGACCGCCCTGTCGTAGCGGCCGGCGAGAGGACTCGCGGCCATCACCACGCTGCGCTCCTCCGCCGTCGCCGGCCCGATGCGGCCCTGCGGTGGCGCGATGAAGCAGCGCTCGACCGGAAACGGCACGCCCTTGGCGTCGAGGAAGGACAACAGCGCCTCGCCGACGCCGAGTTCGGTGATGGCCTCTGCGGCATCGAAGGCCTTGTTGGGCCGGAAGGTCTCGGCCGCCACCTTCACCGCCCTCTGGTCGCGCGGCGTGAAGGCGCGCAGCGCGTGCTGCACCCGGTTGCCCAGTTGCCCCAGCACGGTCTCCGGCAGGTCGAGCGGGTTCTGGGTGATGAAGTAGACGCCGACTCCCTTGGAGCGGATCAGTCGCACGACCTGCTCGATGCGCGACAGCAGCGCCTTGGGCGCGTCGTCGAACAGGAGATGCGCCTCGTCGAAGAAGAACACGAACTTCGGCTTGTCGAGATCGCCCACCTCGGGCAGCGATTCGAACAGTTCCGACAGCAGCCACAGCAGGAAGGTCGCGTAGAGACGCGGGCTCTGCATCAGCCGGTCCGCCGCCAGGATGTTGATGGCGCCGTAGCCGGCCGGATCGCAGCGGATCATGTCCGTGAGCACAAGGGCCGGCTCGCCGAAGAACCCCTCGCCGCCCTGCTGGCTGAGCGTCAGGAGCTGGCGCTGGATGGTCCCGACCGACTGCTTGCTGACATTGCCGAATTCCGTGGTGAGCGAGCCGGCATTCTCGGCGACCCATTGCAGGAGCGCCTGCAGGTCCTTGAAGTCGAGCAGCAGCAGGCCCTGCTGGTCGGCGATCCGGAAGACGATGTTGAGCACGCCTTCCTGCGTCTCGTTGAGCTGCAGCAGCCGGGCCATCAGCACAGGCCCCACTTCGCTCACCGTCGTGCGGATCGGATGGCCCTTCTCGCCGAACAGGTCCCAGAAGATCGTCGGAAAGGCGCGGCCGGCATAGCCGTCGATGCCGAGCTGTTTCGCCCGCTCCAGCGCCCGCGGATTGTTGCCGCCCGCCTGGCTGACACCCGACAGGTCGCCCTTCACGTCGGCCATGAAGACCGGCACACCGTAGGCGGAGAACCCTTCGGCGATGGTCTGCAGGGTCACGGTCTTGCCCGTTCCCGTGGCGCCGGCGATCAGGCCATGGCGGTTGGCATACTTCAGGAGGAGATACTGGTCGGCATTGCTTGCTCCCACGAAGATCGCATCGTCGCTCATGCCGTCTCCTTTGCACCGGCGCGGATTTTAGCCAAAGCGGCCGGCGCATTGTAGGTTAGACGGATGTCCCTGCCCCGTCTTGCCCTCGCCGTCATTGGCGACGAAATCGGCCCGTCACTGGACGAAATGATCTCCTTCTGCGCCGAACATGAGGTGCGGCGCCTCGACATGCGCACCGTCGAGGGCAGGAACCTGCTCGGCCTGTCGCTGGACGAAGGCTCCGCCATCGCGCGCCGCATCGAGCAGGCAGGCCTCGTGGTGCCGACCTTCGTGTCACCACTGCTCAAGTGGCCCGCAACCGGCAAGGGCACCGAAGGCGGCAAGGTCGACTTCGCCTTCGACCCGGCCGACTGTCCCGCCGACGATCCGCTGGTGCATGCGTTCGACATGGCCACCGTGTTCGGGGCCGAGAAGATCCGCGTCTTCAGCCACCTGCGCTATCCCGGCTACAAGCCTTCCGATCTCTTCGGACGCTTCGAGCGGCTGGCCGATCTCGGCGTCACCTACTCGATCAACGTCGAGGTCGAGAATGAAGCGGTCTGCAACATCGGCTCGGTCGGCGAACTCGCCGAATTCTTCACGTCGATGGAGGAGGCCATGGCTCCCGGTCCGTTGCCGGTCCAGCTGCGCCCGCTGATCGATATCGGCAACGCCTGGGCGATGGGGGCGCCGCCGACCGACGCCGAGATTGCGTCCCTCGCTCCTCTGGTCGATCTCATCCATCTCAAGGACCGCGACACGGCGGCCAACCGGACCGTCCCCCTGGGTGACGGCAACGTCCCATGGGCCGCGGAACTCACACGGCTCCTGACGGAGGCGGCCAAGGCGCCCAATCCGGTCAAACAGATGCTTGCCAGCATCGAGACGCACTTCCCGCAAGACGCTCGCAACGCAACGGCCCGCTCCGTCGCCGCGCTGCGCCGCATCGCCGCCGAGATCGGCGTCGAGGTGGTTTAACAGCGAGGTCGTATCATTGAAGCGCGCCACTCCAGTGGCGCAGTCATGATCATGAGCGCCACTGGAGTGGCGCGCTCCATTGAGATGCCGGCATCAAGCCGCCGTGATGACGAAACCGGCACGGGGGAAGTGGACCACCACGTTGCCGACCTGCTCGTCATGGCGTCCGATCGAGACGCGGTCGGTCGTCAGCCCGATCAGCACGCCGCTCACCGGCACCTTGCCGGTATCGTCGGGTGTGACGCTGACCGTCTGGCCGGCCTTGAGGCCGCTGGGATCATGGGCATCCACGCTGGTCGCCTCGGGCGTCGCGGCCTTTGCGATGGCGATTGCGTTGGCGGCGCTGATCTCGGTCGGCTTGCCGCTGCCGACCGCCTTCATGCGCTCCGACCAGGCCGTGATCAGCGGCAGCCGGTCAAGCGGCGGGACCGGCTTGCCGCCGCCCATCCGCTCCTTGATGAACCACACCGGATTGTACAGCGCGCAGTCGGCCAGGCACGGCGCATCGCCCAGGAGATACGGCCGCCCGTCGGCCAGCATCTGTTCGGCCAGCGCGAGCTGGGCGTAAGTCTGCTGCAGCGCCATCGGCGAGGCAGCCTTCAGCGCCGCCGGATCGAACGCGCGCCCGGTAAAGGCGCTGCGGTCCTTGAGGAACGCCTCCGGCAGCTTATCACCGAGCGCACCCATCACGACGCCAACGGCAGCCCAGAAGATGTTGCGGTCGATCCACATGGCGAGCGCCCGCGCCTCGCCTTCCCTGCCCTTGGGCAGGAGAGGCGGCGTCGGCGCGCGCTTCTCGATCTCCAGCATGATGAGCTGCGTGTCGCAGTAGATGTCGGCGCCGACCTGCATCACCGGCGTCTTGCGGTAGCCGCCGGTCAGCGGCATCAGGTCGGGCTTGGGCAGCATGTTCGGGATCGTGACCGACTTCCATACCGCCTGCTTCACGCCAAACGCCACCCGCACCTTCTCCGAGAAGGGCGAGTTCGGATAGTGGTGCAGGATCATGTCGCTCATGAACGCAAAGCCTCGATGTTGGTCGCATAGCGCTCCGGACCGCCGCTGAATACGGCCGTGCCGGCAACGAGTACGTCG
>JAGNNA010000486.1 GCA_017990895.1 Reyranella sp. | reverse complement strand
GGCGTGAGCTTCTTCGTGCGTACCGTCGAGCGCTTCCTCGACCCCAGGGCCGCCTAAGAGGAACGGACGCGGACGAAACGCATGGAATTCTTCCGCGTCTATGGCCGTGTCATCGGCCTGCTGCGGGCCGAGAAGGGGCTCGCCATCACGCTGGCCATCGCCAACATCGCGGTGGCCGGACTGCAATTCTACGAACCGGTGCTGTTCGGCAAAGTCATCGATCTGCTGAGCAATGCGCGCGGCCGCCCGGTCGACGAACTGTGGCGCGACGCGCTCGGGATTCTGGGCCTGTGGGCGCTGGTCGGCCTCGGCGGCATCGTGGCCAACATGGTGGTGTCGCTGCAGGCCGACCGCATGGCCCATCGCCGCCGGCTGGGCGCGATGGCGACCTATTTCCAGCATCTGCTGATGCTGCCTTTCTCCTTTCACAACGCCCAGCATTCCGGCCGGCTGATCAAGATCATGCTGACGGGCGTCGACAACCTGTTCGGCATCTGGCTGTCCTTCTTCCGCGAGAACCTGGCGACCCTGGTGGCCCTGTTCGTCATGCTGCCGCTCAGCATGTTCATGAACTGGCGGCTGGGTCTTTTGTTGCTCGTCCTGATCCTGTTCTTCGCGGTGACCAACGTCTGGGTGGTGAGCAAGACCGACCGGCTACAGAAGAAGGTCGAGGACCTGCACAGCGAGCTGGCGGGGCGGGCCGGCGACGCGCTGGGCAATATCAACCTCATCCAGAGCTTCGTGCGACTGGCCGCGGAAACCAGCGAGATGCACCGCATTATCGGCCAGACCCTGCAGGCGCAGTTCCCGGTGCTGAACTGGTGGGCTTTCCTGTCGGTCCTGACCCGCGCCGCCTCGACGATCACGGTCATCCTGATCTTCGTGCTCGGCACCTGGCTCTACACCCGCGGCGAGGCGACGGTCGGCGAGATCGTGAGCTTCATGGGCTTCGCCACCATGCTGATCGGCCGCATGGACCAGGCCTCGGGCTTCGTCAGCCGCATCTTCTTCCAGATGCCGTCGCTGGGCGATTTCTTCCGTGTGCTGGATTCGCAGTCGACCGTGCCGGACAAGCCGAACGGCATCGACATCGGTCGTGCCCGCGGCGATGTCGAGTTCGACGACATCAGCTTCTCCTACGACGGCAAGCGCCCGGCGCTGGTGCATTTCTCGCTGAAGGTCCCGGCCGGGTCGACGGTGGCCTTCGTCGGTCCCACCGGTGCCGGCAAGAGCACCGCGCTGTCGTTGCTGCACCGCATGTGGGATGCCCAGTCGGGCGTGATCTGCATCGACGGAATCGACCATCGCGACATCAAGCTGGAATCGCTGCGCCGGAACATCGGCGTGGTGTTCCAGGACAGCACCATGTTCTACCGCTCGATCGCCGACAATCTGCGCATTGGCAAGCCCGACGCGACGCAAGCCGAGCTGGAGGAGGCCGCCAGGCTGGCCGAGGCGCACGACTTCATCATGCGCCAGCCGCAGGGCTACGAAACGCTGGTCGGCGAGCGAGGTACCACTTTGTCCGGTGGCGAACGCCAGCGGCTTGCGATCGCCCGGGCCCTGCTCAAGAACCCGCCGATCCTGATCCTCGACGAGGCAACCAGCGCGCTCGATTCGGTCACCGAGGCACGCATCCAGAAGGCGCTCAAGACCCTGATGCAGGGCCGTACGACCTTCGTGATCGCCCACCGCCTGTCGACCATCCGCGATGCCGACCAGGTCGTCGTGTTCGAGCATGGGCGGGTCGTGGAGCAGGGCGCCTATCAGGCGCTGATCGGCCAGGGCGGCGCCTTCGCGCGCCTCGTGGCCACGCAGCAGGCTGGCATAGAATCTGCCTGATATCCCCTTGGCGGGCGTGAATTGTCCGCCTAAGAGTCGCCGACAGGGAACTCACGGGGGATCGAGAACATGAGCAAATTCGCCAAGATGCTGGGCGGTGCGGCAGCGGTCGCGCTGGCGCTCGGGAGCCTCCCGGCCAATGCCCAGACCGCCATCAAATTCACGCTGGACTGGGTGTTCCAGGGCCCGACCTCGCCGTTCCTGGTGGCGCTCGAGAAGGGCTACTACAAGGCCGAAGGTCTCGACGTCACGATGGACCCCGGGCAGGGCTCGGCCGGCGCGGTGCAGCGCGTGGCCACGGGCGCCTACCAGATCGGCTTCGCCGATGTGAACTCGACCATCGAATACAACGCCAAGAACCCGGGCAAGGAAGTGCTCTGCGTGTTCATGGTTTACGATTTTGCCCCGTTCGGGGTCTACGCGCTGAAGAAGAGCGGCATCAAGACGCCGAAGGACCTCGAGGGCAAGAAGCTCGGCGCACCGGTGTTCGACGCCAGTTTCCGCCTGTTCCCGGCCTTCGCCAAAAAGAACGGCATCACCAAGTGGGAGCACGTGAACCTGACGCCGCAGCTGCGCGAGCAGAGCCTGGTTCAGGGGACGGTCGACTTCATCTCCGGCCACTATTTCTCGTCGATGCTCGACCTCAAGGCGCGCGGCGTGGCCTTCGAGGACATCGTGGCGATGCGCTTCGTCGATTTCGGCATGGACGTCTACGGCAACGGCGTCGTGGTCTCGGCCGAGATGGCGAAGAACGAGAAGGCCGTGAAGGGCTTCCTCGCCGCCACGATGAAGGGCTGGAAGGACGTCATCGCCAATCCGCAGCTCGGCATCGCCGCCGCCAAGAAGCGCGATCCCCTGATCGACGAGAAGCTCGAGATGGAGCGTCTCAAGATCTCGCTCGAGACCAACATCCTGACGCCCTATGTGAAGGCCAACGGCATGGGCGACGTCGACCCGACGCGCTTCGCCCGCGCCGTGAAGGACGTGTCCGAGGCGTTCGGCCTGCCCATCGTGCCGGCGCCGGACAAGGTTTTCAGCAACGCCTACCTGCCGCCCAAGGCCGACCGGATGGTGTCCAAGTAAGAGATCGGACAAAGGCAATGGCCTTCGTCGATCTCAAGGGCGTCAGTCTCACCTACCGGCTTGGCAAGGACACGACCCTGGCTCTTGCCGATGCCACGTTCGGCATCGACAAGGGCGAGTTCATCGCCGTCGTCGGGCCGTCGGGCTGCGGCAAATCCACCATCATGAAGCTGGTCACGGGCCTGCTGCCGCCGTCGGGTGGTGAGATCACCGTAGACGGCAAGAAGGTGACGGGACCGATCAAGGGCGTCGGCATGGCGTTCCAGAATCCGACCCTGATGCCGTGGCGCACAACGATGAACAACATCCTCCTGCCCATGGAGGTGGTCGAGCCGCACAAGCGCCGCTTCCGCAGCCATCGCGCCGAATATGTCGAGCGCGCGATGAAGCTGCTGAAGACGGTCGGTCTCGCCGATTTCGCCGACAAGTAACCCTGGCAG
>JAGNNA010000126.1 GCA_017990895.1 Reyranella sp. | reverse complement strand
CCATCGAATAGGGTGCTGCCATCCAAGCTGACCTCCTGCCCAGCCGGTAGGTTGAATCAGATCAACCGACCGTTGGGAATCCCCTTTCGATTCCTTCCTATCTCTTCCCGCTCTAGGGTCTTTCCGCTTCGAGTTGAACCAAACCACTCATGCCGAGGAGGGCCGTCATTTGCTGGGGGCGCGCCACTGGAGTGGCGCGCCCCCAGCGCAGACCCCAAGGTGAGGTGTTTTGGGCAGCTCGACACGATTCAATGTCGCCCGGAAAGGCCCCTAACGCTTCCACAACTCGCGCGAGGCGAGCACGGCGCCGACGGTGACCAGCAGCGCCGCGGCGATCAGCGTGCCGGTCGGCTCGGCCAGACCGAACGCCACCAGGATCCCGGTCGAGAGAATGGGCGTCGCATAGGAAATCGCGCCCAGGGCGCGAATGTCGCCGCGCTTCACCGCATGGTCCCAGAAATAGAAAGCCGATCCGGCGGGGCCCAGACCGAGTGCCAGCACGGCGAGCCAGGCCATGCCGCTGGCGGGCCAGACGGTGCGCTCGAAGGCGAGATGGCAGGCCAGCGAGAGCAGGGCGGACGCGGCGCAGAAGGCGGCGATGGCGTCGGTCGGTGTTTCCCCGAAGCGGCGCGACAGGACCGAGTAGATCGACCAGGCAAAGGCGCAGCCCAGGGCCAGCAGGTAGCCCAGCGCATGGCTGTCGGCGAAGCTCAATCCGCGGCCGAAGGCCAGCAGGGCGACGCCCGAGAATCCCAGCGCGGCGCCCGCAAGATGCGGCCAGTGCAGCCGCTCGCCCGCCAGCGGCGCCGAGAGCAGGACGATGAGGAGGGGCCACAGGTAGTTGATCAGGTTGGCCTCGGCCGGCGGCGCCAGCTGCAGGGCCGCGAAGTAGAGGGCGTGATAGCCGAACAGCCCGCCGATCCCGAGCAGCCAGACGCGCGCCGGCCAGCCCACGAGGCCCGCCCAGGCGACACCGTTGGCCCGGGCGCGCACGATGCCGATGGTGGCGCCGACTGCGAAGGTCATCGTGACCATCTGGAAGGGCGGGATCGGCCCGGCCGACACCGAAAGCAGGGCGAGCGAACTCCACAGGCAGATCGAGATCAGGCCTGCGGCCATGGCCCGTCGGCGGACGGTGTCGGCGGTCGTCATCTGGGCCGCTTAGAGAACGCGACGGGAATTGTCGAGCAGATGCGCGGACGCCGATTCACGGTTACGATACGATTGCAGCGGAGCTTGGATGTTCGTTAGGCCAACCAATCCGATCAGTCATCGACTGGCGCGTATCGCCTTCATCCTAGCGACCGTCGGGTCGCTGATCGTAGCCGTTTCCGGACCCCTGCACCGCTTTCTCGGCCTCGACATCGAGGCCGCCATCGCGGTCTTCCGCTACGGTTTCTATCTGACGGTCGCCGGCGTCGCGCTGGGGCTTGCCACCATCCTGCCCGCCCGACCGGGCGACCGGCGCCGCGGCAGCGTCGCCGCCTTCCTCGCCATCGTGATCGGCGGCGCCGGTGCCTGGGTCCCGCTGCACTGGTTCCTGCATGCGCAGCAGCGGCCTGCCATCAGCGACATCACGACCGACACGGCCGCTCCACCGCCGCTCTTGGCGACGGCACAGTTGCGGCGGGGGGCGCCCAATCCGTCGGCCTATCCGAAGGAGAACGCCGCCCTCCAGCGGGCCGCCTTTCCCGACATCGAGCCCGTCCTGCTGGCCGTGCCGCCGGCCGAGGCCTTCAGGCGTGTCGAGCGCGTGGCCACGGCCCTCGGCTGGGAGATCGTGGCGCGGGTACCGGCGGAGGGTCGGCTGGAAGCCGTCGTGACCAGCCCGTGGTTCGGCTTTCGCGACGATGTCGTCGTCCGCGTTCGCCCCCAGGGGACCGGCAGCCGTGTCGACATCCGCTCGAAGAGCCGCAACGGCGAGGCCGATCTCGGCGGCAATGTC
Source organism: Reyranella sp. (assembly GCA_017990895.1). GTDB lineage: Bacteria > Pseudomonadota > Alphaproteobacteria > Reyranellales > Reyranellaceae > Reyranella. The sequence continues at coordinate 10,564 of JAGNNA010000126.1, read as the reverse complement.
GACCGCGTCCGTACCTTCCTGGCGCGGCTGAAGACCGACGGCTGATCCAGGGTCTTTCGGCTTCGAGTTGAACCATACCCCTGATCCTGGGGAGGGCCCCCAGCGCAGACCTCGGGGTGAAGTCTTTGTCGGCAAGTTTGAGGCGATTCGATGTCGCCCGGAAGCCCTCAGGCGATCGGCAGGGTGAAGCCGAACAGCGTGCCCTGCGCGTTCGATTCGATCAGCGTGATGTCCCCGCCATGCAGGCGCACCAAGTCGCGGGCGATCGCGAGGCCGAGGCCCGTGCCGCCCTGTCGGCCGCCCGTGGTGAAGGGCCGGAACAGCTGTCTGGCCACCGCGGCGGGCACGCCGGGCCCGTTGTCGGCGATCTCGACCAGCAGGAAGCGACCGCTGCGCCGGGTGCGTATGGTGACGCTCGTCGCGCCGGCTTCGAAGGCGTTGCGCCCCAGATTGACGAACACCCGGTAGAGCAGGTCGCGGTCGCAGCGCACCATGCTGCCCGCACCGATCTCGTTGAGCCAGCTGCGCAGGAGGTTGGGGTCCCTTTCCTCTCCCTGCTCCTGCAGTGCGATTCCGACCTCGTCGACCAGGTCGGCAAGATCGACTTCGGTGAGCCGGGGCGACGGCTTCTCCCGGACATATTCGATGGCGTCGCTGGCCAGGCGGGCGGCGCGGTCGATCGTATTGAGAATGGTCGGGGCGAGCGCGCGCGTGCGCTCGTCGTCGCTGCGCGCCAGTCGATCCGACAGCAGACGTGCGGTCGAAAGCATGTTGCGCAGGTCATGGTTGATCTTGTTGGTCGCGGCACCGACCTCGGCCAGGCGCGACTTCTGGCGCAGCGACGCACGCAGCTCGCGTTGCAGGATCTGGAACTCGTGGTCGACTACGCCGATCTCGTCGTTGCGTCGGACCGGTGCGCGATCGGCGCCGGCCTCTTCCGGTGCGCGGCGAAAGTCGATCATCGCCCGGGAGAGGTCCTGCAGCGGCCGGATGACCAGCCAGCGCAGCGCGAGGTAGAGCAACGAGGCCGTGAACAGCGCAATGATGATCGACAGGATGAGGATGCGGCTCGTGTAGCCGTACATCGCGGCCCGCATGGGCCGTTCGTCCACGACGATCCACACCATGGCGCCCGGCATCCGCATCGATTCGCCGCCCACCCGGATATAGGGCGGGCCATCGCGCACCATCGCGTCCAGCGCGTCCCAGATCAGGCCGAGCGCGCCGCGATCCTTCAGATTGAAGCCAGGCATCTCGGGCCGAGGCTCGATGTTCATCAGTGCGCGCTTGGGCTTGTTAGGCTCGACCAGCACGACCGCCTCGACGCGGGCATGCGTCAGCAGCGAACCCTTCACCTGCTCCGTCACCATGTTGTCCGGCGTGGCGTCGAGGGCCAGGGCCGCCAGGGTGCCGCTCTCGATCAGCTGCTCGAGATAGACCAGCCGGAAGCGCGCGATCGACGGCAGGAAGATCGCGATCTCGGCCGTCATGACGGCGACGATCACGAGGCCCAGAATGCGCCACGACAGGCCGAAGGTCGCGGCCCGCCGGCGCACGGGACGGGCGGTGTCTGCCGGCAGGGTGACGTCGGCGCTCATCGAATGTTTCTACCAGACCGGCAATCGCGCGAGAAACCGCACCAGCAACCGCGTGCGGCGACCGAACAGGGCTTCCGTGTAGTAGCTCCCGGCCGCCCGCTTGGTGGTCTCGCCGAGCGTCGGATAGGGCGGCACGAAGCTCGCCAGGGTCGAGATCTTCAGGCGGCCGGCCAGGGCGAGACACCAGCTCTGGATCAACTCGCCGGCCTGCGGCCCCGCGATGCCCGCCCCCAGGATGTGGCCGCGTCGGTCGGTCACCACCTTCACCAGTCCGTCGGTTTCGCGCTCGGTCTGGGCGCGATCGTTCTCGGCGAACGTCCAGCGCAGCACCTTGACGCCGTCGCCGTGTTTCGCCCGTGCATCGCGCTCGTTCAGGCCAACCTGCGCCAATTCGGGATCGGTATAGGTCGCCCAGGGCACGATGCCGTAATCGAGCTTCGCGGGCGCGCGGAACAGGGCGCCGCGGATGAACAGCGAGGCCTCGTGGCCCGCCATGTGCGTGAAGGTGCAACGGCCGTTGCAGTCGCCGATCGCCCAGACGTTACGGTTGGAGGTGCGCAGCGAATCGTCGACGGTGATACCGCGCTTGTCGTGGGCAACGCCGGCCTTGTCGAGATCCAGCCCGGCGATCGTCGGCGTGCGGCCGGTCGCCACCAGAAGGTGAGAGCCCTCGATGCGCCCGCCCCCCTCGAGCACGGCCGCGATTCCGTCGGATGTGCGCTCGATGCGTGTGACCCTCGTCCTCTCGTACAGCTGCACGCCTTCGCGGCGCAGGCGCGCGACGACGATCGCGGCGAGTTCGGGATCGTCCTTGCCCAGGCAGGTTGCCGCCTCCAGCACGGTCACCTTCGTGCCAAGGCGCCGAAAGGCCTGGGCCATCTCGAGCCCGATCGGGCCGCCACCCAGCACCACCAGGTGCGAGGGCAGGATGCGGTTGGCGAAGATCGTCTCGTTGGTGAAGTGCGGCACAGAGTCGAGGCCCGGCACGGGCGGCAGGGTGGGGCGGGAGCCGGTCGCGAGCACGATGCGCTTGCTGTTGATTCGGTGGGGCCCGGCCTGCAATTCGGTGCGGCCGGTGAAGCGTGCCTCCTCCTGCAGGACGCGGACGCCGAGCCTTTCGAAGCGCTCGACCGAGTCGTTGGGCGCGATGGTGGCGACCACGCCGGCGACGTGATCCATCACCTTGCCGAAGTCGATCGTGGGTTCGACCGGTGTGATGCCGAAGGCTGCGCCGCTGCGTTGCGCGTGCGCCATGCGGGCGGCGGCGATCAGCGCCTTGGAGGGCACACAGCCGAAGTTGAGGCAATCGCCGCCCATCAACCCGCGCTCGATCAGCACGACGTCGAGCCCGAGCTGTGCGGCGCCGGCTGCGACCACCAGCCCGGCGGAGCCGCCGCCGACGACGCAGACGTCGGGGGTGAGGAGGCTCATCTCAGACCGAGGGCTGCCGGCGCAGGCGGGCGAAGACGACCGGCAGAAGCGCCAGTACGGCCAGCCCGAGGAGGGGCAGCAGGATGTGCCATTCGAAGATGATGCCGAGATCGGGCTGCTCGCCGCGCTTCAGCACCGCCCCGAGACCTGCCCCGACGCTCGCATAGACGATCGACGCCGGCACGATGCCCAGCAGCGTCGCCAGCGCGTAGCGCTTGAGCTGCATGCCGAGGAGCGCCGGGACGATGTTGATCAGCCAGAAGGGGAAGACCGGGATGAGCCTGAGAAAGAGGAGGTAGCTGAAATCATTGTGCCGGAACCCCTCCTCGAGACGCGCCAGCGTCGCGCCGGCGCGGGCCCTGAAGAGGTCGCGAAAGGCGTAACGCGCGGCCAGGAAGACGGCGATCGAGCCCAGGGTTGCGGCCGCCACGGACAGGCAGGCGCCGATCCAGGTGCCGAACAGGAAGCCGCCCACCGGCGTCGCCACCACGGCGACGGGCAGGGAGAAGGCAACCATGATCGCATAGGCCAGCACGAAGGTCAGGCCGGCGAGCAGACGATGCGCGGCGACCCATGCCGTCAGCGTCGCCTTGTGACGGGCCAGCATCTCGAAGGAGAAATAGCGCTCGAGTCCGAGCAGCAGGAAGATCGCCAGCCCCGCCAGCAGGATCGCCACTGGCAGCAGCCGGCGCAGTGTCGATGTGTTCATCTGGCCCTTCGTCGCACCCCGTCTCGATATTGACCCGATGGCGACGTTCCTCAAAGCACATGCTGTCACGCCTGAGTGACTATCGCGTTGGGCTTGGCAGGCCGGGATCGGTTACCGCGACGCTCGGTCGTTCCTTCAATCGCTGCCACCAGACTGACAGGCGAGGACGTTCGGCCAGTAACGCGGCGCCGCGCGGCGACTGCGCAAAATACGCGATCATCGCGCCGAGATGGAGGTCGGCGAGCGAGAGGTCGGGCCCCGTCAGCCAGGGCTCCGGCGCGGCCAGCGTCTCCAGCGCGTCGAGCGTCCGCGCGGAGGCGTCCAGGCCCTTCTGCAGCTCCTGCGGGTCGCCGGCCATGCCCAGATGGGGTCGCATGACGTCATGGACGAAGACCTGCCGCACGAGCGGCCAGTAGGCGTAGGAGTCGACCACACCCACGATCTGGTCCATGCGCGCGAGCCGCTTCGGGTCGGTTGGCTGGAGGGCCGGACCGGGAAAGGCGCGGTCGACGTATCGGATGATGGCGCCCGTCTCGTAGAGGGCGAAGTCGTCGTGGACGAGGGCCGGCACCCGGCCGAAGGGATGCAGCGCCAGATACTCGCCCGGGACGTCGGCCGCGAACGGGTTCACCTCGACCCGCTCATAGGCCACGCCCTTCTCCGCCAGGACCAGGCGGGCGATGCGGACATAGACGCTGTAACGGTAACCGTGAAGAAGGAGAGCACCGGAAGTCATGGGCGGCATCCTAGCGCTCGTTGACTCTGAAGGGTCAGCCGCTTATTACCCTCGCCCACGGAATTCGCCCCCGGTGCACCGCGCGGGGGCCTTGTTGTGTTTAAAGGAGTTGCGTCATGAAACGCACCTATCAGCCGAGCAAGCTGGTCCGCGCCCGTCGGCACGGCTTCCGGTCCCGTATGGCGACCGTCGGTGGCCGCAAGGTCATCGCGAACCGCCGTCGGTCCGGCCGCAAGCGTCTGTCGGCCTAGTCCTATTGGCTGCGGCGCGCCTCGGGCGTCTGCCGAATCGTAGCGACTTCCTGCGCGTCCAGGCCGGGCGCCGATGTGCCATGCCCGGCTTCGTGCTGCAGACGGCTCCCGTTCCTGCCGAGCTTGCTGAACCTGCGATCCGGGTCGGTTTCACCGTCAGCCGCAAGGTCGGCAATGCCGTGGTGCGCAACCGGGTCCGACGGCGCCTGCGCGAGATCGCTCGCCAGGTCATTCCGCAATCGGCCAAGGTCGACCATGACTATGTGCTGGTCGGCCGTCAGGGCGCGATCGGCCGCGATTTCCTCGCGATGCGTGCCGAGTTGCAGGAGGCCCTTCGGCGCCTCAAGGCGCTCGCCGTGCCCGTAGCGACGCCATGACGTGCATTGGCAGCTTGCGCCGGGACGCTTAAATCGCCAGTTTCCGGGCCGCATGATGTCCAAGGTCCTGCGCGGCGCGATTCGCTTCTACCAGCTCACGCTCGCCTACTTCTTCGTCGGAGCCTGCCGCTACGAGCCCTCGTGCTCGGCCTACGCGGTCGAGGCGTTGTCGAAGCATGGCGCGGCGCGGGGAAGCTGGCTCGCCGCCCGTAGACTGTGCCGCTGCGGCCCCTGGGGCGCCGGCGGCTACGATCCCGTTCCGCCGGCCGCTGCCCGTTCGCGCGCGCCGCTTACCTGCCACCCCGCCCGGCGCTCCTGACGCGCCACGAAAGATCGCCGACCAATGGATCAGAAGAATTTTATCGTCGCCATCGTCCTTTCGGTGCTGATCATCGTGGGCTGGCAGGTGGTGTTCCCGCCGTCCAAACAGGCGACCAATACTGCCCAGCAGCAGACGGCGACGCAGTCGGGCGCGCCCGCCGCTCCAACCGGGCAGCCGGGCGCTCCCGGCACGCAACCCGGTCCGGGCGCCGCGCCGGTTCAGCAGCCGGTGGTCAGCCGCGGCGAGGCCGTCGCGCTGACGCCGCGCGTCACCTTCAACACCGCCGAGCTCACCGGCTCGATTTCGCTCAAGGGCGCGCGCATCGACGACGTGCAGCTCGTGAAGTATCGCGAGACCATCGATCCCAAGAGCCCCCCGGTGCCCGTCCTGTCGCCGGTCGGCAGCGCGCATCCCTACTATGCCGAGTTCGGCTGGTCCTCGTCCGATGCCGCGATCAGGGTCCCCGGGCCCGAAACGGTGTGGACCGCGGACTCGCCGACGGTGGCGCCCGGCAAGCCGGTCAAGCTGACCTGGGACAATGGCGAAGGCCTGGTGTTCGGCCTCACGGTCTCGATCGACGAGTTCTTCATGTTCGACGTGAAGCAGAGCGTCGAGAACAAGACCGACAAGCCGGTGACCCTGTTCCCGTGGAGCCTCATCGTCCGCTACGGCGAGCCGGTCTACGAGGGCATGTACATCCTCCACGAGGGACCGTACGGCGTCTTCAACGGCACGCTGAAGGAATTCAGCTACTCCGACTTCAAGGGCAACAAGCAGCAGAAGATCGCGACGACCGGCGGCTGGGTCGGTATCACCGACAAGTACTGGATGGCGACCCTCATCCCGAACCAGCAGTCCAAGGTCGACGTCTCGCTCAAGCAGACCGGCGCCGGCGCCGATGTGAAATACCAGGTCGACTACGTCGCGGGTGGCGTCACGGTCGCTCCTGGCGCCACCACCGTGACGGATGCCAAGCTGTTCGCCGGCGCGAAGATCGTGCGGGTGATCTCCGACTATGAAAGCAAGTACGGTATCGAGAAGTTCGACCTGACGATCGACTGGGGCTGGTTCTCGTTCTTCACCCGGCCGCTCTTCTGGCTGCTCGAGTGGCTCTACGTCCATCTCGGCAATTTCGGTCTGGCGATCCTGACGCTGACCGTGATCGTCAAGGCCGTGTTCTTCCCGCTGGCCAACAAGTCCTACGCGGCGATGAGCAAGATGAAGCGGCTCCAGCCCGAGATGGAGAAGCTCAAGGAACGCTACGGCGAGGACCGCCAGCGCATGAACCAGGAGCTGATGCAGCTCTATCGCCGCGAGAAGGTGAATCCGGCGGCGGGCTGCCTGCCCATCCTGGTGCAGATCCCGGTGTTCTTCGCGCTCTACAAGGTGCTCTACACCACCATCGAGATGCGCCATCAGCCGTTCTACGGCTGGATCAAGGACCTTTCCGCGCCCGATCCGCTCACGATCCTGACCGGCTTCGGCCTGTTCCCGTGGGATGTCCCGCCGTTCCTGCACTTCTTCAACATCGGCATCTGGCCCATCATCATGGGCGTCACGATGTACCTGCAGCAGAAGCTGAACCCGCAGCCGACCGATCCGGTGCAGGCGCGTGTGTTCCAGTTCCTGCCCATCCTGTTCACCTTCATGCTGGCGCCGTTCGCCGCCGGCCTGGTGATCTACTGGGCGTGGAGCAACACGCTCTCGATCGCGCAGCAGTACATGATCATGCGCCGCCACGGCGCGCCGATCGGCGGCAAGGCGGTGCCGGCTACTCCCGCACCGGCGGCTCCCTCCAACGATAAGAAGGGCGGCAAGGGCTCCGGCAAGAAGAACTGATGCCGGACAAGTCACCCCCCAACTCACCCACCGCGGCCGAAGAGGAAGGCCGTACGCCCGAAGAGATCGAGGCGGCCCGCAAGCTGTTCGCGGGCCCCTGCGACTTCGTCTCGGGCGCCGCATCGATCGAATCGCTGCCTGGCATCTCGTTGCCGGAAGTGGCCTTCGCCGGACGCTCCAACGTCGGCAAGTCGAGCCTGGTGAATGCGCTTACCGGCCGGCGCACCCTGGCGCGCGTCTCGGCCAATCCCGGTCACACGCGGCAGGTCAACTTCTTCAACCTCGCCGACCGGCTGATGCTGGTCGACCTGCCGGGCTACGGTTTCGCCAAGGTCTCGCGCTCGATGAAGGAGACGTGGCAGGACCTCGCCTCGGCCTATCTGCGCGGTCGTCCGACGCTGATGCGCATCTTCGTGCTGATCGACAGCCGCCACGGCGTGAAGGAGAGCGACCGCGAGACGATGCGCAATCTCGACAGCGCCGCCGTCTCCTACCAGATCCTGCTCACCAAGACCGACTATCTGCGTGCCGCCGACGTGCCGCGAGCCGTCGCGGCCGCCGAGGCCGTGGCCCGCAAGCACGGCGCGGCCCATCCGGTGGTCCTGCCGACCAGCAGCGAGAGCGGCTTCGGCATTCCCGAACTCCGCGCCGAGATCGTCGCCGTCGCGCAGCCTTAGCTACGGAGCGCGCGTGCTTCTAAGCCGCGTCGTGGAAGATCAGGCCCAGCGTGAAGCGCTCTCCCGTGCGCAGGCTTGAGACGCCGTGGCGCATCGCGGTGCGGTGCCAGCCGCGCACGCCCTTCGAGGGCCGCTCGTTCACGGCGAAGATTGCCGCATCGCCCTGCTCCAGTGGCACGACTTCGCCGCGTGACTGCATGCGTGCCCGCTGCTCGACCAGCATGAACTCGCCGCCGGTGAAATCGCGGCTTGGGGCGCTCAGCAGCACCACGACCTGCAGCGGGAAGACCAGCTCGCCGTAGAGATCGCGGTGCAGGCAGTTGTAGTCGCCCGGTCCGTAGCGCAGCAGGAGCGGCGTCGGCCGGGTCTGGCCGGCCTCGTGGCACTCCTTCAGCCAGTCCTTCAGCGCCGGCGGGAAGCGCCTCGGGCGTCCCAGCCGCTCGTTCCACTGGTTGGCGACCCTGGCCAGCTCGGGATAGAGCGCCTGGCGCAGCCGTTCGACAGGTTCGGGGAGATCGTAGGCGAAATACTGGTATTCGCCCTGCCCGTAGCCATGGCGCTGCATGACGACCCGCTTGCGGAACCGAACCTCGTCGGACCACAGCGCGGCCAGCGCCTGGCATTCGTCGGGGCCGATCAGGTTGCGGACCACGGCGAAGCCGCGATCGGCCAGGGTTTCGCTCTCTAGAAGGTGGGAAGCTGCCATGCGGACATCCTGACGCGGCGGGGCCGGTTCTTCTATCCGCGAGCCGCCTGATATATTATGCGCCTCGGCGATTTGCTCGGCCCTCTCCCGACCCGGAGAGGGCTTTCGTTCAACTGGGGATGCTTTGACATGGCCGAGGCTGTTCAATCGGACAAGGAGCAGAAGCGGCTCATCCGCATGGCGGAGACCATCTCCAAGGCGCTCCCCTACATGCGCCGGCACAACGACGCCACCTTCGTCGTGAAGTATGGCGGCCACGCCATGACCGACCCGAAGCTCGGCGACCTCGTCGCCCGCGACGTGGTGCTGATGAAGCAGGTCGGCATGAACCCCATCGTGGTTCATGGCGGCGGCCCGCAGATCAACAAGATGCTGGAGCGGGTCGGCATCGAGAGCAGCTTCGTGAACGGGCTGCGCGTCACCGACGCCGCGACGATGGAGATCGTCGAGATGGTCCTGGCCGGCTCGATCAACAAGGCGATCGTGGCCGACATCAACGAATGCGGCGGTATCGCCGTCGGCATCTGCGGCAAGGACGGCAACCTGATCCTGGCCCGGAAGGTGACGGAGATGCGCGACCCCAAGACCGGCGAGCTCCTGAAGGTCGACCTCAAGCAGGTCGGCGAGCCCGCCCGGATCAACGTGATGGTGCTGGAGCAGCTGCGCCGCGCCGACGTGATCCCGGTGGTTGCCCCGATCGGCTTCGGTGTCGACGACGAGCTGACCTACAACATCAATGCCGACACCTCGGCCGGCGCCATCGCCGGCGCGATGAAGGCCAAGCGCCTCCTCTTCCTGACCGACGTGCCGGGCGTCCTCGACAAGGAGGGCAAGGTGATCCCCGAAATGACGATCGAGCAGGCGCGCGCCCTGATCGCCGACGGCACGATCTCCGGCGGCATGATCCCCAAGGTCGAGAACTGCATCGACGCCGTGAATTCGGGCGTCGAGGCCGCCGTCATCATGGACGGGCGCGTGCCGCACTGCCTGCTGCTCGAGGTCTTCACCGAGGCGGGCGTCGGCACGATGGTGCGGCGGACCTGACCCGGGGCCTGATCCAGCCCCGACCTTGAAAAGCCCCATTCTCCCGCATATTTAGGCCCGATGGCTCTCCTGCCCATCCTGACCGCGCCCGATCCGCGCCTGAAGAAGAAGTCCCTGCCCGTCGACACGGTCGACGCCGGCGTGCGCCAGCTCATGGATGACATGCTGGAGACGATGTACGACGCGCCGGGCATCGGCCTCGCCGCGCCGCAGGTCGGCGTCCTGAAGCGCGTCATCGTGCTCGACATCGACCGCGAGGACACGAAGACCGGCCCGCTCTTCATGGCCAACCCCGAGATTGTCGAGGCTTCCGACGAGGACCTGTCCTACGAGGAAGGTTGCCTCTCGGTGCCGGACCACTATTCCGACGTGGTCCGTCCGGCCAGGGTCACGGTCCGCTACCTCGACCGCGACGGCAAGCAGCAGGACCTTGCCTGCGACGGCCTGCTCGCGACCTGCGTCCAGCACGAGATCGACCATCTCGACGGCATCCTGTTCATCGACCACATTTCGGCGCTGAAGCGGAACATGATCCTGCGCAAGCTGCTGAAGGCGCGGAAGGAACAGGAACGCGGGGAAGCCGAGCGCGGCCCGGTCAAGGCGAAGACCAAGGATCCCGAGCACGCGATCTAGGCGGTGTCGTTCTGACGCGAAGCGTCAAACACGGCCCTGTTGTCATCCCGAGCGTAGCGAGGGATCTCGCGCCGGCAACGCAGTGCTCTGGTCGCTCCGCTAGGTCCTTCGCTTCGCTCAGCAACCATTAAAAACAGGCTGTCATGCGGAGGCGTGACGCGCGGAGATCCAGGGGGTGCCGCGGGCGACGACGGCGTTGACCTGGATGAGCATCTTGCGTGCGCAGGCGACCATGATCTTG